>DATGCF010000249.1:0-2511 GCA_035312245.1 Desulfosalsimonadaceae bacterium | reverse complement strand
CGGAAAAAAACCGGATATACGGCAGCGCTTCAATGAGTATGTCGGCGGTGTTGGGTGTCATATTTATAATATATAACGCGTCAAATCCTCATCCGCGGTGATATCTTTTAACTTGTCATCCACATACGCCTTGTCGATGGTCACTTCCTGTTCATCCATGTCTGATGCTTCAAACAAAAGGTCCTCCAGCAGGTGCTCCATCAGGGTGTGCAGCCGGCGGGCCCCGATATTTTCCGTCCGGTTGTTCACATCCTCGGCAAACTTGGCGATCTCTTGAATCGATTCATCCTCGAACCGCACGTTGATGCCCTCGGTCTTTAACATGGCGATATACTGGAGGAGCAGGGCATTGCGGGGCTCTGTCAGAATCCGGGTAAACTCATTGCGCCCCAGGGAATCGAGTTCCACGCGAATCGGAAACCGCCCCTGCAGCTCCGGGATCAGATCCGATGGCTTGCTCATGTGAAACGCGCCCGAGGCAATAAACAGAATGTGATCCGTGTTGACCGGGCCATGCTTGGTGGACACGGTGGTTCCCTCGACAATGGGCAGAAGATCCCGCTGCACGCCTTCCCGGGATATATCCGGGCCGCTGCCGCCGCCGCCCTCCTTGCCAGTCACCTTATCGATCTCATCCAGAAAGATAATCCCGGACTGCTCCACCTTTTCGATCGCCTCGCTGACCACCTTTTCCATATCCACCAGGCGCTGGGCCTCTTCCTGGACAAGCAGCTCCATGGCGTCCGAGACCTTGACTTTCCGCTTCTTTCCGCCGCCTTTGCCGGGCATGAAGTTGCCCAGGATATCGCGCATGTTGATCCCCATCTCCTCCATGCCGGTGTTGGAGAAGATCTCCACCATGGGCATGGACTTGTCCTGGACCTCCATGTCCACGTAGCGCTCATCCAGCTTGCCGTCGCGTAACATCTTGCGGAATTTATCCCGCGTGGTTTGCGAGATTTCTGTGGTCTTGGGCTCCTCAGCCCCGCCCACATCAATCGCCTCATCCGTGGTTGCGTCCTCTGCCTGCCGGGATTGGCCGGATTGTCCGGATTGGCGGTCGCCCGAGGCGGGCAGCAGCAGATCAAGCATACGCTCCTCGGCAATTTCCCGGGCCTTTTCCTGGACCGCTTCCTGCTCCCTGGCTTTGAGATGGTTAATGGTCAGCTCCAGCAGATCCCGCACCATGGATTCCACATCCCGGCCCACATAGCCCACTTCGGTGAACTTGGAAGCCTCCACCTTGATAAACGGAGAATCCGTCAGTCGGGCCAGCCGGCGGGCGATCTCGGTTTTACCCACACCCGTGGGGCCGATCATGATGATATTTTTCGGCGCGATCTCCTCGCGAAGCTCCGGATCCACCTGACGCCGCCGCCAGCGGTTACGCAGCGCAATGGCCACGGACCGCTTGCCATTTTCCTGGCCGATAATGTACTTATCAAGTTCTCTAACGATTTCAACAGGTTTTAAATCACTCATATACCGTTACACTTTCAAAAAAATTGGAAAATCCACGCTCCCTTCCCTACTCTGAGAAAGGCCTCCTCCCTCACTCCCCCCTTTGAAAAAGGGGGGTTGGGGGGGGATTTATAACTCCGAACCTATCAAATCCCCCTAAATCCCCCTTTTCCAAAGGAGGACTTAAAGGAGATGATCTTTTAAAAAATGCAAGTCAATGCCATTAACTTAAGAGTGAAAATTGGCTCGGTTGTCATTTCGAGCGCCAGCGAGAAATCTTTTCATTGCATTAATTTTTAAGATTTCTCGTCACTGTCGTTCCTCGAAATGACAGTAGCGGAAGGCTAAAGTTAATGACACTGAAATGCAAGTTGAATACGCTAATTCCCTGGAAATCCTTTTGGGATTTCCTCAAAGCTCCTCCACCGTCACTGCGTCGTTCGTATAAATGCACACATCACCCGCAATTTTCATTGCTGCTTCCACAATATCGCGGGCCGTGGCGTTTTGCATATTCCCGTACTTTAAAAGGGCAACCGCAGCGGAATGGGCAGCCACACCGCCCGAGCCGATGGCGATCACCCCTTCATCCGGCTCGATGACATCGCCGGTGCCGGAAATCAAAAGCATCTGATCCGCGTCCACGGCAATCATCATGGCCTCAAGCCGGCGCAGGTACTTATCCGTCCGCCAGTCCCGGGCCAGTTCCACCGCCGCCCGGATCAGATTGCCGTTATACCGCTCCAGCCTGCCTTCCAGCTTCTCGGAAAGCGTCAGGGCATCCGCCGTGGCACCGGCAAACCCCACGACAATCCGGTCATTGTAGATGCGGCGGACCTTTTTGGCATGGTGCTTAACGACCGAGGTATTCAATGTCACCTGGCCGTCCCCGGCAACCGCCACTTTTCCGTTATACCGAACCGCCAGTATGGTTGTGCTTTTTATTGGCATATCACATCCAGATTTCTATAAATTCTAAATTACAAATTACAAATCCCAAATATCAAACAAATTTCAAATTCCAAGCACCAATTTTCAAACAAAACCCCT
>DATGCF010000248.1:0-6076 GCA_035312245.1 Desulfosalsimonadaceae bacterium | reverse complement strand
ATATTTTCCTCAATATATTCCATAAGCTTGAACAGCCAGTAGACATCCACCCCGGCCCGGTGCTGCCGGGTTTCGCAGCATTCAAATGAGCAGACGAATTCGTTGTAGGTTTTGCAGTGGGCCGCGGCATTGATCATGTGCTTTAAGTAGACATTCAAATCCTGGATGCGAATTACTGACGGGTCATAGCCGCAATCCGAGAGCAGGCGGTTTTTCCACCGGTTGTCGTATTTCGGCTCATCAGAGTAAACATCCTGCCCGGAAAGCTCTTCAACCATCTGCGCGGCCACCTGCCGGGGCTCCGCACCCCAGCGGCGCAGCTCCTCTTGGGTTATGCCATGGAATTCAAAGCTTTTGGGATTCCAATCCGTCCAGCCGGCCATATAATCCGGATTCAACAAAAAAGATTTGATGGAGTCCGGTCCATCGCCCCAGGCCACCTCGATGGGGTGGGAATTTTTCCGTAGACTGGATGCCTCGAAATCGATAATGATCATACGCCCCTTTTTGGCTGATAGTTTTTGACTTATTCCTCTTTTATCATTTTCTATCATGATTCAATAGGTTAAAATGGTTTAAAAATTTGTTTATCGGAGGTTCACCATGGATGATCTTTTGAAGCTGGGAAAAGAGATTCTGGCCGCCCAGCCCTTCAGCCGGCATGTGGGGGCGGAATTAACGCAATTTTCCGAAGGCCGGGCCGAATTGACCATTCCGATGGCCCATCACCTGGAACAGCAGAACGGGTTTGTACACGGCGGCGTGATCAGCTACGCCGCGGATAACGTGCTGACGTTTGCCGGCGGCAGCGCACTCGGCCCCAAGGTGCTGACCTCGGAATACAAAATTAATTATTTGAAGCCCGCCGTTGGCTCCCATATCATTGCCCGGGCCACGGTGATCTCCTCAAGCAAAAACCAGGCGGTTTGCCGCTGCGAGATCTTCGCAGTAAATGACGGCAAAGAGAGTTTATGCGCCGCCGCACAGGGAACCATTTCAAAATTCGGCGAACCTTAATGGCTTCCCCAAAAGCAGGGTTTTAAACGAAGCTATGATAATTATCTTGCTTTCCCCGTGAAATGTGGTAAATTGTTGCGAACTCAACATAGCACGCCTGATCTTAGGCAGTGCAATTTTTTTCTGAAGGAATAAAGCAGCTCACCATTCAGCATCCTCCAGAATAAAAATTTGAGCAATTTTATAGAAAGGAGGATTTTTTCATGGCCAACGGAACAGTCAAGTGGTTTAACGACCAAAAAGGATTCGGCTTCATCGAGCAGGAAGACGGGCCGGATGTCTTTGTTCACCATTCAGCAATCAATGCGACCGGTTTTAAAAGCCTGAACGAGGGCGACAAAGTAACCTTTGACATCGAACAAGGGCAAAAAGGCCCGGCTGCGGTCAACGTCACTGTCATTTAAGTTCTGATTTCCCGTCAAGAAGGGCATCCCGTACAAAGATGGCGGATGCCCGCTTGCTAATCCGGTTTACTATCAGCACCCTAAAAGCAGCAATTTGTGCAAATGGCTTTATCCATTTGCTTGCAGCAATATTGGTATTCGCCTTGGGAAGAGGCAAGGAGTTTTGTATGAATATTTATATCGGTAACTTATCCTACGGCACCACGGAGGAAGCGCTAAAAGCGATGTTTGATGAATTCGGTGAAGTCGAAAATGTTAAAATCATCAAGGACCGTCGCAGCGGCCGGTCGAAGGGCTTCGGCTTTCTTGAAATGCCCAGTAACTCGGAAGCCGATCAGGCCATTAAAGCCTTAAATGGCTCCCGCCTGGATGGATTTACCATTAAAGTCAATCCCGCTGACCCGGGGGGTAAAAAGAAGCCGAAACGCCAGTCCCGGCGGCGGAACTACTGATTTAAAATCAGCATCATCTGCTGAACGGTTTAAAAGCCCTGTGCTTCCAATTTTGGACGCACAGGGCTTTTTCTTTTTTTTTACGCACCGGAAATCACCTCCTGCACTCTCCCCGCATCACGGGGGCGGTCCAGAAGCGGCCCGGATTTCAATTCCGGCAGCCGGTCCGTAAAGGATTCGGTCTCTTTTTGGTAAAAAATACCGATTGGAATCCGGTCGCCCCATAGCTGAGCGGCGTCTAATGCCTGGTGCCAGTCATCCCTCGGATATTCGGACGCGTCCATTTCATACACCCGGTTATTGTAAAACTCGGTGGTATTCACGCGGTTAAAGGACACGCAGACCTGCATAATATCGATCAGGCTGAATCCTTTGTGGCGCATCCCTTCCTGGATCAAATAGCTCAAGTGATCCATTTTTCCGTTGTAGCCGCGGGCCACAAACCCCGCGCCCTGGGATATGGCCAGGGCCAGTGGATTCAAGCCCTCGCCGGTCACCCCATGCGGCTGGGCTTTGGTGACAAACCCGTGGGCGGAAGTCGGCGACGCCTGCCCCTTGGTAAGCCCATATACCATGTTGTTGTGCACCAGTAGCGTGACATCGATGTTTCTGCGGATGGCAGCAAGCAGATGGTTGCCGCCTTCGCCGTAGCAGTCCCCGTCACCCATGCTGACCAATATGTTCAGATCATGGTTGGCGAGCTTGGCACCGGTCGCCACGGGCAGGGCCCGGCCATGCAGGCCGTGGAAGTAATTGCATTTTAAAAAATGCGGGGTTTTGCCGGCCTGACCGATGCCGGAGACGATCAGCACCTGCTCCGGCGGCAGATCCTGTTCGGCCAAAGCCTTTTTCATGGCATTTAAGATCCCGAAATTGCCGCACCCGGGACACCACTTGTTTTCATAATCGCAGTCATATGTCTTGACGTCAGTCATTCCAACTCCCCCATTACGTTTATTAATTCCGCCGCAATATCATTCGGCATAAAGGGCCGGCCGTCGTATTTCACGATCGCTCGCTCAAAGGACAGCCCGGTCTGCTCCCGGATCAGCCGGCCCAGCTGGGATGACGCATTTAACTCCACTGTGAAAAACCGATCCGCCTTGGAAATCACTTTCTGCACGGCGGCCGCGGGAAACGGCCACAAATCCGAAAATATCAGGGCGCCCACGTCATAATCTTCTTTCCGCAGCATATCCACGGCCTCCCGAATGGTCGCGTCAGTTGAGCCCCATCCCACCAGAAGCGTCTTGCTGTCACCAAAGTATTCGGCCGGCGGGGTCATTTCATCAAGCATGGCCGCAAATTTTCCATTTCTTTTGTTCACCATGTTGTTGCGGTCTGAAATGGTCTCGCTGATATGGCCGTCCTCGCTGTGCTCATTGGCGGTCACCGTGACCCGGGCCTTGCCCCGGCAGGGAAGCGCCCGGGGCGAAATCCCGGTTTCGGTCAGGGCGAAGCGCTTGTATGCGGCAGGCTCCGCCATGTCCGCGTCACTTACCAAGAACCGCTCGACCTGCTCCGGCGCGGTCAGGGAATCGGTGGCGATAAACAGGGAATCGTTGAAGTATTGATCCACCAGGATGATCACCGGCACCTGATATTTTTCCGCCAGATGAAACCCCCGGACCACCGTGTCAAATGCATGGTTGATGGAGGCGGGCGCCAAAACGAACCGGGGGAATTCATCCTGGGAGGCGTGAATCACAAACTGGAGATCCCCCTGGCCGGTCCGCGTGGGTAGACCCGTGGCCGGACCGGGCCGCTGGGCATTGATCACCACCATCGGTGTCTCGGTTATGGCGGCAAGACCCAACCCTTCGGTCATCAGCGAAAATCCGCCGCCGGAGGTGGCGGTCATGGACCGAACGCCGGCAAAAGCCCCGCCGATAACCATATTCATGGCGGCGATCTCCCCTTCCGCCTGCTCCAGCACGAGCGGCAGCTGATCCGTGAATTCGGCCAGATTGACCATAATCCCCGTGGCCGGCGACATGGGATAAAATGCCGCCAATCGGCAGTCCGCCGCCAAGGCCCCTAAGGCAAGCGCCCGGGCGCCGGATAGCAATTGGCCTTTGGGCGCCTGGTCCGGCCACTCGATCCGCCAGTCCACAGCTTCCTCCCGGACCGCATCATAGCCCTTTCGGGCGGCATTGATGTTATTTTCCAGCACCGACGCCTTTTGCCCGAACCGTTCCTTTAGCACCGCCTCAAGAATCGATTCCGGCGCCCCCATGAGCGCCAGGCAGGCCCCGGCGGCCACCGCGTTAGTCATGATTTTTCCACCCGCGTCCTCGGCCATCTGCGTAAAAGGCACCGCCAGCACATTCGGTTCATCGGTCGCCTCAGACTGGTCCACAAGAATCCGGCCGGACTCAGCTACAGTCTCGCGGTGCCGGTCATAGGACTCCTGATTCAAACACACCAAGAGATGGATTTGATGGTACGGCGCTGCCACCGGCTGATCGCTTATCCGGATCTGCATGAAACTATGGCCCCCGCGAATGCGGGATTCAAAATCATTGACCGCCATTAAATACAGGCCGGAGCGGTGGCAGGCGCCGGCCAGCAGATCGCCGACCGTCTGGATCCCCTGGCCGGCCGAGCCGCCGATGGTTACGGTGATATCAATGGACATGGTAGTTCTCTCCTGTTTTTAGAAATTTTCTTTACGCCACCCTAAATTGAGCGATTTTCAAGTTTACCGCAGATACAAGGAAAATGATGTCGAGCTATAGTTGCCTATGCGAGACATCATTTGACGCAGTAGATGCGGTGAAATTGGAAATCCCGAAGGGTTCCAAATTTAAAAAAAATAATGTTTCAACTCCTTAAAAAGTATATAAAAATTCACCTTTTTAAAATTTGAAACGCTCAATTTAGGTCCACATGAATCATCTTCCGCGTCATGCCGCCGTCTGCAATAAAGTTCTGCCCGGTGACAAACCCCGCCGCGCTCGAGGCCAGATACGCGGCCAGCGTCGCCACATCCCGCGGATCGCCCACCCGGCCGGCCGGGTGCTGGGCATGATCATCGGCGGTGAGTTCGGGTTCGGTGCGCCGGCTTTGTTTCTGCCACGCCCCCGTCTCAATCCAGCCGGGGCTTATGCAGTTAACACGAACGTCCGGGCCGAGGCTTACGGCCAGCGCATGGGTAAGGGCGGCAATCCCGCCCTTGGATGCGGAATACGCCTCGGTATGGGGTTCGGACTGAATTGCGCGGGTTGAGGCCATGGTGATAATGCAGCCGCTGGTTTTCCGAAGATGCGGCGCCCCGTTTTTGGCGCAAAGAAAGCACCCTGTCAGGTTGACATTGATCACCCGCTGCCACTCCTCCATCGAGAGTTCTGTCACCGGCACGCCCGAAAAGCTGATACCCGCGTTGCAGACCAGAACATCAAGCCGGCCGAACGCATCCACTGACTTGGCCACGGCCTTTTCCACATCCTTTTCATTTGATACATCACAAACCGCGGCTTCTGCATGCCCGATTTGAGCCAGCGCCGTCAAAGCCTCCTCGCAGGCTTCTGCATCCGCATCCGCAATCAAAACGGCCATGCCGTCCTTTAAAAAGCGCTCGGCAATGGCCCGGCCGATGCCCTGGGCGCCGCCGGTTACCAGGGCCGCGCGCGCTGTATCCTTGTCAGCCATATATCCTCCTATTGGGTAATTTAAACTCAATGCCATTAATTTAAGAGCGGAAATCGGCTCGGTTGTCATTTCGAGCGGCAGCGAGAAATCTTACAATTGCATAATTTTTTTAGATTTCTCGTCACTGTCGTTCCTCGAAATGACAGGGGCGGAATACTAAAGTTAATGACATTGACTTTTAACTAACCTAATTCTTTTGATGCAGGATACCAGTACCTTTGCGCTTTTCATAAATATAGTTTAAAATTACAGAATATTATATCTATCCCCGCACCTCCGCGGCGCGTTTGGCAGAAGCGCCGCGGGTCAACAGGACCCCGGTGATAATCAGGCCGGCGGCCACAAGATGCGCCCAGCCCAGGGATTCATTCAGGAGAATAAATCCGCTGACGGCCGCTACCAGCGGCACGAGGTTCAAATAAACCGCGGTTTTAGCCGGCCCCACGGATCGAACCGTATTGTTCCAGATCACGTAGGAAATGGCCGTGCTCAAAACCCCGGCGCACAGGCCCCCAAGCCAGGAAACAAGCTTTACCTCGGCGACGGCAAAGG
>DATGCF010000247.1:0-7379 GCA_035312245.1 Desulfosalsimonadaceae bacterium | reverse complement strand
GCGCAAGCGATAGGGTCCTTTTGAATGCGGATTCCGCCTGTTCAAAATGGCCCTGGCTGGCATGAATCTTTCCCAGATAAAAATGCCCCACATAATCCTCTGGGAAATGGTCGATCATTTTTTCAAACACATCCCGCGCCTTTTCAAATTGATCCTGGTCCATATAAAGCTTGCCCAGAATTTTATAAATTTGCTGGCGCTCCGGATCAATCGAGAGCACCTTTTCATAAATCGGGATAATCTCCGCCTCCGGATCAAGGGTCTGTAAAATGGAGGCCTTCATGATCAAAAAATCCGGAGACTCCGGCTCGGTGGCCAGGATATGATTAACTATCTCAAGGGATTTTTCATAATTCTGCTTGTGCAGATGCAGAACCACGAGTTCCTTTTTAAGATAAAGGGCATCCGGATCTTCGCTCATAGCCGATTCAAGATATGCGATGGCCTTATCCACCTGGCCCTTATTTTTTTGGAGCTGGGCCTCCAGATAGTAATAGTAGCTGTTTCCCGGTGCGCTCGTATCCGGAGATGGTTGTTCCGGCGGCGTACTTTTCCGGGTTTTTTGAGTGGCGGCTGGGGTTTCCGGTTCCGGCGCCTTGGCTGCGCACCCCGAAAATATCAGCATGACTGGTATCAGCAGGACCAGCCAACGGATCGTCCATTGATTGATTGCATCCATTTGTGATTCCATTGCGTGTTTGTGATAGCGGCCACCGGCGGCGGATCTATTCATAAAGGGCAAAATCGGGGATTTCGCGTTCAAAGAAGCCTCTCATCTTTTTGATGATGTTTTTCTCCAGCTGCCGCACCCGTTCCCTGGAAATATTGTATTTATCGCCGATGTCCTGAAGCGTTTGGGGGGTATCAGTAAAGATGCGCTTGTCAAAGATTTCAAGTTCCCGCTCAGTCAATTGCTGCCGGAACTCGGCCACCTTTTCCTGAAGCAGGCCCTCGACCTCTTTTTTGGCCATCTGGTTTTCAACCGAGTCAGCGTCTGAGCTGAAAAACTCGCCGCGTTCGGTATCGGAATCATCCTTCAAAGGCTCGTCCAGAGACAGATCCCAGCCATCCAGGCGCTGATCCATTTCAGTGATCTCCTGCTCCGAGACCCCGAGCCGATCGGAAAGCAGTTTGGGCTGGGGTACGAATCCCTGATCAATCAAATTCTGCTTTTCCTTTTTCAGCTTAAAAAAGAGTTTCCGCTGGCCCTGGGTGGTGCCGATTTTGACAAGCCGCCAATTATCCATAATAAATTTAAGGATATAGGCTTTAATCCAGAAGGATGCGTAATAAGAAAACTTGACATTCTTATACGGGTCAAATTTCTGCACCGCGTGCATCAGCCCGATATTGCCCTCCTGAATCAAATCCAGCAGATTCTGCATCCATACCCGCTGGAATTCAAGCGCAATTTTGACCACCAGCCGCAGGTTGGCTGTCGCCAGGGTATAGGCAGCCTCCTTATCCGCATTTTCGCGGATGCGTTTGCCGAGCGCAATCTCCTCATCCCGGGTTAACAGCCGGTATTGGTTGATCTCCGCAAGATAGCGCTGAAGAGGATCATATTCAACCAGACTTTTATCCGGCTCAACCGACGCTACCTTCTCTTCTGCCTTTTTCCGATGGGTATCGGTTTCCTCCAGGACCCCTTCAAGGGTGTCGGCAACCGCTTTCTCATCCTTTTTCTTTTTTGCTGTCTTATCTTTATCGTTTGGCATAGTTATAACTCTAGATTGAATCTATGACGCATGCAAACCCAAAGAGATCTATAACACCGGCGGGCAGCGTTTTTGATATGGACAAAGATGCCAATGCATGCTAATAGAAAACTTTTAAATCAAGCGCCTGTAGCTCAGCTGGATAGAGCAACGGACTTCTAATCCGTAGGCCAGGGGTTCGAATCCCTTCAGGCGCGCCAGAAATTTCAAGGGTTTCTCAAAAATCGGGGAGACCCTTTTTTGTTCTGCCCCCTGACGATTAATTGTCCATTATCCAATGGTTTGTGGCAAAACCGTCTTCACCCGGTGCATGCATATTCTTTTAAAATTTAAATATAGCATGAATCAGGGGATAATTCAAACCCCGCTAAAAACACGCATTCATCCGTCCAGCACAATCGGGGCGCATTTGTCTATTATTTACGATTTTTTGCATGGATGAGGGTCCAGTACCCGAATAAATTCACCGGCATGGTTTCCACGACATCCAGGGCATTTTGCGTTATAAACCGATGTTTGGAAAATCTTGGCCGAAAGCCCAGGAATTTTTGAAGAGGCGTTAACATGGTTTCAAACAGGCTTGGGAAAAAATGGCTATTACTGAAATGATTTAAAATAAAAATATCCCCGTCCGACTTGCACACGCGCTTTATCTCATCCATCATTAACTGGGGATCGGGCACCACGGTAGCCACATACATGGCCGAAACCTTGTCAAAATGATCATCCTGAAAACAAATCCGCTGGGCATCCATGATGGAGAGGCAAATATTGGACAGGCAGGCGTTTCCGATGTTTCGACGGGCCACCGACAGCATGTCCGGGGAAATGTCAATGCCGTATACCTGGGCATAGTCCGGATAATAACTTAACGCCAGGCCGGTACCAATACCGACCTCCAGAATCCGGTCCCCATTGTCGCACCCCATCTTTTCCACCACCGTTTTTCGGCCCTGCTCAAATATGCGGCCGAAAATTTTATCATAGCTTCCCGCATACCGTTTATACGTATTTATAATTGATGATTCATCCATCGAAAACCTCTCCAACATCCGGTCCATTGATAACAGTGGCTAATAAAAAATTGTTAATATTAGGGCAAGATGAAAAGATGAGTCAATTCTTTATTTCACACTTTAACTTAATCGGCGGAAGCCGCATCTGCAATATAAAATCCGGTGAATTAATCCGAAATCCGCCGCCCATTATCCTTTGCCAGCCGATGATGGGAATTGACAAGCCCCCTTTAATAGCTTAAGAAATGGTATCATCAGTTCTTTTAGCTAGTTGATAAAAATTTGGCCGCTGCTTTTTAGGCAAGCACATGCGGATCCGGCACTAAAATTAACGGATTACCGGCTAAAATGATTTTACAAACCAATTCAGGAGGGCCCCATGTCCTATAAGACGATTATCTTTGAAGAACAAAACGGCATCGCCACCATTACCATTAACCGGCCGAAATCTCTGAATGCGCTTAACTCGGAAGTTTTACATGAACTTTCGCCCCTGCTGGAAAGCATTGGCCAAAATGAAGAGATACGGGTTCTTATTATTACCGGCGCTGGCGAGAAGGCATTTGTGGCGGGTGCGGATATTTCAGAACTGGCTGAGCTAAATGCCCTTCAGGGAAAATACTTTGTTAAAACCGGTCATGCTTGCATGAGTAAACTGCAAGACCTGCCGATCCCTGTGATTGCGGCGGTAAACGGGTTTGCCCTGGGCGGCGGCCTTGAACTGGCCATTTCCTGTGATTTTATTTATGCCTCGGAGAAAGCCAAATTTGGGCTTCCGGAAATCACCCTGGGGCTCATCCCCGGCTTCGGCGGCACCCAGCGCCTGGCCCGGATCGTAGGCAAAAATATGGCCAAGGAGATGATTTTTACCGGCAAAACCATTTCCGCGGACGAAGCCAGGGAACTCGGCATTGTGAACAAAATTCTGACGCATGAGAGCCTGCTGGCGGAAGCCCGGAAAACCGCGGAAAGCATTGCCGCTAAAGGCAAAGTCTCGTTAAATGCCGCCAAAGAGGCAATTAACAGGGGGGCGGAGGTGGATCTTTTCACCGGCTGCAATATTGAAATCGACGCGTTCGGGCTTTGCATGACCAGCGAAGATGCCAAAGAGGGGACGCGCGCGTTTCTTGAAAAGCGAAAACCCGATTTTAAAGGAAATTTGAAAGGATAACCGTTTTTTTGCTTGACAGGCACATCCGCATTGGCTAAAAAATATCAAATTTTTCAATAATTCCAGCGTAAAAGGGAAACGCCGATAAAATGTGCAGACAATGCGGATCTTTTGCTGGGTTTGGGAACTATTTCTTTTTTCAGTAGTCTTCCCATGGACCAGCAACCAAGCCATTAAACAGACCGGATTTGCAGAACCACCATGGGGAGACGCCGCAAGGATCCCCATGGGTTTATTTTTAAGGCTGTGGGGGTAAAAAGCTCCACAGCCTTTTTTTGTTTTAAGAACGCCGTAACACAACAGGAGGATTCAGGATGATATTCAATATCGAATATGAAACCATGCCCCGGGAGGCCCTTGAGTCCATTCAACTCAGGCGGCTTCAGACCACCCTGTCCCGGGTTTATGCCACGGTTCCGTTTTATCGAAAAACATTTGACGAGGCCGGCGTGCTGCCCGGGGACGTCAAAACCCTGGATGATCTCAGGCGGCTGCCGTTTACGGTCAAGCAGGACCTGCGGGATAATTACCCGTTCGGCATGTTTGCCGTGCCTATGGAAAACGTGGTCCGAATCCATGCCTCCTCCGGCACCACCGGAAAACCTACGGTCGTGGGCTATACTGCCCGTGACATCGATACCTGGGCCGAACTGATCGCCCGATCCCTGGCATCAGCCGGCGCTTCCCGTGGCGATATCATCCATAACGCATACGGATACGGCCTGTTCACCGGTGGGCTGGGCTTCCACTACGGGGCGGAAAAATTGGGCGCCTCAGTGATTCCCGTCTCCGGCGGCAACACCAAACGCCAGGTAATCATTATGAAAGATTTCGGCCCCACCATCCTCACCGCCACCCCGTCCTATGCCCTGCATCTGGCTGAAGCAGCGGAAGAAGAGGGCGTATCTTTCCGGGATCTTAAGTTTAAAAGCGGCATCTTCGGGGCAGAACCATGGTCCGAGGATATGCGCCATGAAATTGAAAACAAACTGGGGCTAAAGGCCATTGATGTATACGGGCTAAGTGAAATCATCGGCCCGGGGGTCTCCATTGAGTGCCGGGAGGCCCAGAACGGCCTGCACCTTTTTGAAGACCACTTTATCCCGGAAATCATCGATCCTGAAACAGGGGATGTGCTGCCCTACGGGGAAACCGGGGAATTGGTCATCACGTCGCTTACCAAAGAAGCCTTTCCGGTGATCCGCTACCGCACCCGGGATATTACCTCCCTTAATGCAGAGCCCTGCATCTGCGGCCGCACCCATGTTCGCATGAATAAGGTCTCCGGCAGAACCGATGATATGCTGATCATCCGGGGCGTCAACGTTTTTCCGTCCCAGATCGAAAGCGTGCTCATGCAGATTGAGGGCGTAGAGCCACATTATCAGATGATTGTGGATCGGGAGGACAATTTGGACATACTCACCGTAAGGGTCGAGGTCAGCAAGGAGGCGTTTACCGATGAGGTGAAAGGCCTCCAGCAGTTTGCCAAAAATATCGAAAAAGAAATCAAGGAATACCTGGGCATATCCGCGAAGGTCCAGCTGGCCGAGCCCAAATCCATTGAACGCAGCCAGGGCAAAGCCGCCCGCGTCCGCGACAACCGAAAACTATAGGTATACCATGAACGTCCGAACAAGGAGGGAGCCATGAAAGCCGAACAGATATCCATTTTTCTGGAAAACAAGGCCGGCCGACTGTCCGAGGTTACCGGCACACTGGCTGACGCCGGGGTCAACATCCGGGCCTTGTCACTGGCGGACACCACGGATTTTGGCGTATTAAGGCTGATTGTGGACAACAATGAGAAGGCGGAAGAGACGCTAAAATCCGCCGGATTTACGGTCCGCATCACCCACGTGGTAGCTGTTGAGGTAGATGACCGGCCAGGCGGTCTCCATTTCATCTTAAATGCTCTTACCGCGGCCCATATCAATGTCGAGTACATGTACGCCTTTGTGGCCCAAAGCGGGGATAAGGCCATCATGATTTTCCGGTTTGACCAGCTGGAGGAGGCCATTTCCGTGCTTGAAAAAAACAATGTCACGGTTATCAACGGCAGTAAGCTCTATACCCTTTAACCGGCCGTGTCACCGGCCCCAAAACAATGGAGCCTAAATTGAGCGATTTTCAAGTTTTTAAAAGGTAAAATTTTATATTCTTTTTGAAAGTTTGAAGCGTTTTTAGGTGGATAAATACCCGTCAATCATTTAAAGAGGAGGTTCCGTCATGTTATCAAGCAAGCCCCGCCCCCTATCCCGGATTCTGGCCGTAACCGCTGTCATATGTCTTTTTTTGGCTGGTTCCGCATTTAATGCCGCTGCCGAAAAGGTTTACAAAATCGGCGGCATCTTCGCTGTCACCGGTCCGGCCTCGTTTCTCGGGGACCCGGAGAAAAAATCCATGGAAATGGCCGTGGAACAGATCAACCAAAACGGCGGCATTGACGGCCATAAGCTTGAAGCCGTGATCTATGACACGGAAGGCGATCCGTCCAAGGCAGTCATGAGTGTCAGCAAGCTGATCAACAAGGACAAGGTCCTGGCAATTATCGGCCCCAGCCGAACGCCCACCACCCTGGCCGTCATTCCAATGATTCAAAGGGCAAAACTTCCCCTTATCAGCTGTGCGGCGGGCAATAAAATTGTGGAACCGATGAAACCATGGGTATTCAAAACCGCCCAAAGCGACATTCTGGCCGTGGCATCGATTTATCAGCACATGAATAAACAGGGTTACAAAGCTTTAGGCATCATCACCGTTGGAAATGCGTTCGGCGAAAGCGGTAAGGAGCAGCTGCTGGCCCAGGCCCCGGAATACGGTCTTCAGGTCGTACGATCCGAAACTTTCGGCGGCAAGGACTCGGACATGACCGCCCAGCTGACCAAAATCCGAAAGGAAGCACCGGATGCCATCGTCTGCTGGGGCACCAACCCGGGACCGGCCGTAGTGGCCAAAAATCTTGAGCAGCTTGACATTGAGATTCCGCTGTACCAGAGCCATGGCGTGGCCTCCCCAAAATTTATCGAACTGGCGGGCAATGCGGCCGAGGACATTCTGCTGCCCACCGGCAAAATTTTGGTGGCGGACCTGCTGCCTGAAAGCGATCCCCAGAAAGAGGTGTTAACCGAGTATATCAACGCCTATGAGAACCACTACAATGGCTCGGTTTCCGGCTTTGGCGGCTATGCCTATGATGCCATGCATCTTCTGGCCAAGGCACTTGACGGCACCGGCGGGGACAGGGACCAGATCCGTCAGAACATTGAAAATATCAAGGGCCATGTCGGGGTGAGCGGCGTGTTTAATTTCAGCAAATCCGATCATAATGGTCTAAATCCGGATGCCTTTGTCATGGTCCGGATCCAAAACGGCACCTGGGAACTGGTGAAATAGAACGGCCCATGCAGGAAATTCTTCAATACCTGTTTTCAGGCATCACCAGCGGTGCGATCTATGCGGTTATCGCCGTTG
>DATGCF010000246.1:0-2518 GCA_035312245.1 Desulfosalsimonadaceae bacterium | reverse complement strand
TATCGCCATATACCTTTTGACGGCGGATATTTTCAGCCAATCCGGCATGGCAGCGATGCGGTGTCCCAGGCCCTGGAAATACGGAAAAATTGTGAGCGGCCGTTTAATTTGTTTAAAAACCGTGAAGGTCTTGAAGAGGTGAGGGTCCGGAGCCAAGATGGACTCTTGGCCAGAGTAACCTTCACGACGATGGCCAATCTATTGATCGAACTGGTTGAAACCCGAAGGGAGATAAAGGTACCGGCTAAACAACAGCGACTGCCCTTTGCAGCTTAAACCAATATGGGCAGTTGGTGGCCTAGTGGGAAATGATCGTATCGAATATTGATGCCTCCCACATAAATCGTGCGCAAGCCTGAAAATATTTGTTCTGAAGGGAGTTAAATGCCCGGCTATTAAATGAACCGTCTTCACAAAAGTGATTAAAAGGTTAAAGCCCAAAACTGGCCGGGGCGTAAATAACTTACCAGAATGCGAGGCTAAGGCGTAAAAATTTTGGCCGTAAACGGCTTTTGGGCCTGAATGATCCGGGCCAAAATTGAACTTTTTAACACCCTTTTAAAGTCAAAAATCCATTTTTCATCTTTTAACCTAAATTGAGCGATTTTCAAGTTTGCCGCAGATACAAGGAAAATGGTGTCGAGCTATAGTGGTCTATGCGAGACATCATTTGACGCAGTAGATGCGGTGAAATTGGAAATCCCGGAGGGTTCCAAATTTTAAGGAAAAAAATGTTTCAACTCCTTAAAAGGTATATAAAAATTTACTTTTTTAAAGTTTGGAACGCTCAATTTAGGTATCAGCTAATTACACGTAAAGCTGTTTTAGGCATATGATTTGCATTTAAACTTTGTGCCGGAAATATGATGTTAAAACAAGCCGTGCGGAAAGTTTATCAGCGGCTTTAATATGAGGAGTCTTTATGTGCCGATTGTTCGGTTTAACTAGTGATACGCCGGTATCTCCCATGGTGGCCCTAAATGCCCTGGATGTGATGCGCGAAGGGCATGACGGCTCCGGTGTGGGGCTTTTTCTGCGGGATCTGGGCGGACCTTTGGAAGAGATGAAGGATGCCCCGATTCTTTCGGGCATTTTTACTGAGGACGGCTTAAAGCGCCTGGACAGCTTTATGATCGATATCGGCTTTTTGACCAAGTATAAAATCACCATCAAGGTGCCCAAGGTGCCGCCGCCGGGCGTGCCCAAACGCGATATCTATTTGATCCGCGCCTACGAATACCCGGATGAATGGGAGGAATTGAGCGAGGCGGAAAAGCACAACCGGCTGCTGGAGATCCGGCTGAAGCTCCAGGCCATGGGCCGGGAAAAGCATGATATGATTGTGTTCTCATTTTGGCCGGATACGATTATGATAAAGGAGATCGGTGACCCCTTAACCGTGGGCAATTTCCTGGAACTTTCCAATGAGAAGTTAAATGCCCGGATCATCATGGCCCAGGGCCGGCAGAATACCAATTACGCCATTGACCTGTACGCGTGCCATCCGTTTTTTATCCAGGGGTTTTCCACCATGACTAACGGGGAGAACACGGCATTCGTGCCCATCCGGGAGTATCTCATGTCCCGGGGTGTTTCCGGATATACCGGATTTTACTCGGACTCCGAGGTGTTTGTGCATATTCTGCACTACATTCACAACCGCCTTGGGCTTGATATCGAGGCCTACAAACACATTATTACGCCCTTGCAGGATGACCATCTGGAGGATCATCCGGACGGGATGTTTTTAAAGCACATGAAGAAAAGCTGCCGGAAACTGATCATCGACGGCCCGAACTGTATCATCGGGGTGCTGCCGGATAATACCATGTTCATGGCCCAGGACCGCAAAAAACTGCGGCCCGGCGTTGTGGGCGGCAGCCCCGGCATGTACGTGTTTTCATCTGAAATCTGCGGTCTGGATGCGGTGCTTCCGGACCGGAACAAGCAGACCGATTTTCAGCCGATGCATCTGGATACGGTTGCTGTGGGCGCGGATCATCGGGAGGCAAAGATATGTCATCAAATGGAAAAATTATCCCTTCTTCACTAAGCATCAAGGATTTGCCCTGGCAGATTGCCTGGAGCAAGGAAAAATGCACCCTGTGCGGCAAGTGTGCGGCCGTATGTCCGGTGCATGCTATTGAACTCGGCGTCTTTAGAAAGCGGATCGTGGACGTTGAAATGGGCCTTAATGCCAAGCCGGGCAATGTCTTCAAAACCTACTATGGGATCCGGCAGCGGACCTCACCCGCCTATCACTGTGTGGGCTGCGGCATGTGCGCCATGGTCTGCCCCAATGATGCGATCATGCCGATGCATTCCGATGAAGCGGAAAAGCTCTCGTTTCATATCAACCAGGGCGGCGAGCCGGAGCGCCGCGGCGGCCGGCGGAACGCGCCCGGCGGGGTGCTGGACCGGATCAAGTTTACCCGGATCTCCATGCTGACCGATCCGGCCCTGGATGCCGGCCGGCATGAGTTTGAAATGCGGACCCTGCTGGGGCGGGTGCTCTCCC
>DATGCF010000245.1:0-2550 GCA_035312245.1 Desulfosalsimonadaceae bacterium | reverse complement strand
ACCCGGTGTGGCTGATGGCCGGCCTGGTGGGGGTGTTTTTAACCGCCTATTACACGTTTCGGCTGATATTTATTATTTTGTTTCCTAAATCTATCGAATCCGCAGATCCGCATACATCCGTTAATGACAAATCTTCGGCGGATCGGTTCATGGCCGCCCCCCTCTTGGTTTTGGCCGCAATAACGATTGTCTTTGGGTTTTTCCAGGTTCCCCTGCATGGTTTTTTAATCGATATCCCCGGCCACGGCCCGGCGCACGGGCCGGTGTGGCTTCTGCCTATGGCCCTTGGCCTGGCAATTGTCGCCGTTATCCTGGCCTGGTTTGAATTCGGCCGCAAACAGGCGAGCCAGATGGGGTTTGTTGAAAAGATGGCCCCGCTTTATCGGCTGTTTTCAGAGCGCTGGTACCTGGATCACATTTACCGGTGGGCCGTGGACAATCTCCTGGATAAAGGCATTGCCGCCCTCTGCCAGAAAAATGACGATCACGTGGTGGACGGCGGCGTTCATGCCTTGAGCAACGGGATCGTGGCCGGCGCCAAAAGCATCGCCGGCTGGCACCAGGCGCTGATACAGCGAAAGCTCATGGTGGTGTTCGCCGTGATATTCGGTTTAACCCTGATTTTGCTGATGGTTGGATGATCCGATGATGGAACTGCATGCCGCCCAATTTCCGTTTTTAAGCCTGATTCTGATCGCCTGTGTGATCGGGCTGATCCTGGTGCTGCTTTTGCCCGAGGACCAGAAATCGGTCATCAAGTGGGTAACTGCAGCCAGCGGTTTTGCCACCCTGCTGCTTTCAATTTACGTATTCGCGGCTTACGACCAAACCCTGGGCGGGTTCCAGTTTGTCGAACAGATTGAATGGATCCCGGCGCTGGGTATTACCTACTTAAACGGGGTGGACGGGTTCAGCGTGCCGCTTCTCCTTTTAACCGGGCTCGTCTATTTTACCGGTGTACTCACCATGTGGGAGCTGGAAACCCGGGTAAAGGAGTTCTTTGCGCTTTTTATTATGCTTGTGACCGGGGTTTTCGGCATGTTCATGGCCTTAGACCTCTTCTTCATCTTTATCTGGTATGACGTGTCGCTCTTTCCCATGTATCTGCTGATCATCGTCTGGGGCAGCACCCGGCGCGAATACGCGGCCATGAAACTCATGCTCTACCTTTTATTCGGCAGCGCCCTGATCCTGCCAGGCCTGATCTATCTGGTGGCGGAATCCGGGCTGGGAACCTTTTCGCTGCCCATGCTGGCCAATATGGCCGAGTTTACGCCGTTTCAGCAGAAACTGGCATTTTTTTTGTTTTTCATCGGGTTCGGCATCCTCGCCGGTCTCTGGCCGTTTCACACCTGGTCGCCGGTGGGGCACGTGGCGGCGCCCACGGCGGTCAGCATGCTGCATGCCGGGGTTTTAATGAAAATCGGGGCTTTTGGCATCCTCCGGGTCGGCATTTTTCTCTGTCCCCAGGGGTGGCAGTTCTGGGCGCCCCTCATGGGGCTTCTGGCGACCATCGGGATCATCTACGGGGCTTTGGCCGGCCTGCGGCAGACGGATTTAAAATATGTGATCGGCTATTCCAGCGTCTCGCATATGGGGATTGTGGTCCTGGGGCTGGCCACGGTCAGTGTGGATGGGATGAACGGGGCGGTTTTCCAGATGTTTGCCCACGGCATCATGACGGCCCTTTTCTTTTCTTCGGTGGGCTATATTTATGACAGGACCCATACCAAGGCGATTGCGGATTTGGGGGGGCTTGCCCATCAAATGCCGGTGGCCTCGGGCTACTTCATGGTGGCCGCGTTAACCGGCATCGGCGTGCCTTGTCTGGCGAGCTTCTGGGCGGAGCTTATGGTCTTTATCGCAGCATTTAAGGTCTATCCGGTCTATGGCGTTGTTGCGGTAAGCGCCCTGGTCGTAAGTGCCCTGTTTATCCTGCGGGTGGTGCAGCACGCGATTTTCGGCCCGGCCAACGAAAAGTTCGCGGATTTGCCGGATGTCTCCTTCGGGCTGGGAGTCCCCCGGATGATCCTGGTGGCGGCGATTGTGATTTTCGGCCTGATGCCTTTTTTAATGTATGATACCATTCAAACCAGCGCCATGTTCCTGATAAGCGGATTGCCATGATCGTATTTGTGCCTGAACTCTATACCCTGATTGCAGCCGGTGTTTTTTTCGCCCTGTCCCTGGCATCGGATAATGCCCGCCGGGATTTCCGCCTGGCGTTTATTCTCGCCGCGGTGGGGCTTGTACTTTGCGTGGCCTGGGTCGGCAGCCGGGGCATATTATTTGCCGGCACCTATCAGGTGGACGCGTTTTCGCAGGTGTTCAAGTGCCTGCTGTACATGGGCTTCTTTCTGGTGGTCTGCCTGTGCGAAAGGCTTGACGGGGTCGAAGCCCGCCGGCACAGCGAATTCTACCTGCTGATTTCCCTCTGCACCCTGGCCCTGATGCTGCTGGTAAGCTGTGTGCATCTGCTGCCCCTCTACATCGCCCTGGAGCTATCCAGCTACAGCCTCTATATCCTGGTCTATCTCAGAAAAGGCTATG
>DATGCF010000244.1:0-3769 GCA_035312245.1 Desulfosalsimonadaceae bacterium | reverse complement strand
CGTGGCAATGATCGCGCCAATAAGAAGGGTCTTGCCGGCGCCCATGGCCAGCGCCAGTATATAGCTGGGGTAGTCAAGGGTCAGGGTTTCGCGAAGGGCCTCCAGCTTGAAATTTTTTACAAATTCATCGTCATGCCGGATTTTTGCCCAGAGATCGGCAATTTCGAAATCAACGGCCTCAAAAGCGGCTTTGGGTATGCCCAGGCTGTCGATGAGTTCACGCTTTCGGGGATAGAGGGATTCATAAAGGTCAATGATGCGTGGGGTGTTTATCTTCAGCCGCAGATACCAATAGGTTTCCAGCGCTTGAATCTGGGCCTGCCGCAGAAAGCGCCGGGCGCCGGTCTCCGCATCCACCTGAAAATCCAGAATTTCTGAAATCGCCGGATAGACCGGTGTTTCATGGCCGGTGCCCCGCCACTTATTGACATTTGAGGCTAAGGTTTGGTGGAGTTTTTGCAAAACGTGTCTGATCCTATGCTGGAGCTGTTAAAGTAGCTTGAATGGACATCTCAATCGTTCCATTTGCAACCTAAACTGAACGATTTTGAAACTTTAACAGAGGACAGGGGGGCAAGCAAGCTCAAAGCCACCGGATATGCCTGAACAGCCAGATCAGGCAGGCAGCGATGGCGAGCAGGATGACTGATACGATGATAAACGCCAGCGGGTTGTCCGCACCGGGAATACCGCCCACATTAATGCCCAGAAGCCCCGTTAAGAGGCTCAAGGGGAGAAATATGGCCGTCACAATGGCCAGTAAATACATGGCCCGGTTGGTTTGCTCGGAAAGATGATGGTCCAGTTCTTCCAGCGTGATGGCGGCCCGGTCCCTGGCCGAATCAATATCTTCAACAAACCGGGCGGTCCGCTCCGCGATTTCCCGTATTTGCAGGCGGGCGGGGTCATCGAGCAGCGTTATTTTTTCATTCAGCAGTTTGGTCAAGACATCCCGCTGCGGGGCGATGTATCGGCGCAGGCTGGTGCACTGGCGCCGGCTCTGGGCCAGTTGGGGCCGCAATTCGGCGCTTTCCACGGTCAGCACCGAATCTTCGAGCACATCCACCTGGTCATCGATATCTGAGATGACATCAAACATTCGATCCGCAATCCGATCGGCCACCATCACCAGAAAATCAGCGGGATCGGCCGGCCCTTGGCCGGTGTCAATGGCCTTGCGGGTATCATCTATGGCCATAATACTTCGCTGGCGCATGGTAATGATCCGACGGGCAGTAAAGTGCATCCGCAGGCTGACCATGTCTTCCGGATCTGCGCCGGGATTGCAGTTTACCCCTCTTAGTATCAGAAAGAGGCCTTCTGCGGAGTTCAACATCCGGGGCCGGGTATCCTGCTCCTTTAGAATATCAATGGAGAGTTCATTCAGCCCGCTTTCCGCCGCCAGCCATTTTTGGACTTTGGGTTTCGTATAATCCAGGTGAATCCACAAAATGCCCTGATCCGGCGCCCATTTTTCAAGCCCGGCCCAGTCAATCACCTGCCCGCCGCCCTTGCCGTCCAGGATATAGGCGAAAATCAGTCCGTCCGTGCTGTTCGGATTGTTCATAAGATCCTCCATCCACGCAAATAATTCCCGCGGCGGCGATGATGCCATCGGCCCGGCCGATTCGGGAACAGGCGGCATGACAATGTCACTGACTCGGGAAGTGACCAGTTTGCCGCAATTATAAGATCTATACCGCCGTGCCAAGCCCGTCGGACTGCCTGAAATGCCGGGTTAATTCAATCTCGAATGTCCTTAAAAACTCCCGCAGCCAGTTCTTTAAAAATGCCCGCATTTCGTGGATGGCATCAGTGACTTCGGGGAGCCGGTTTTTCGGCCCAGAATGCGCTCGGTGATCCAGCGGTTCCGCTCGTGCTGAAAGTGGGCTTCAGGCACCACCATGGAACGTTGGCTGTTCCGGTCCGAAACCCCGGCAAACCAGAAGCATTCGTGGCCCTGGAACTTGAGGATGCTTGCGCATTTGCTGGCTTCAAGGGTCACTCCGTCAGTGCCGGCAAATCGGGTGGATACAAAGCCGATGTGCTTCTTCATAGTTTCTAATGGATGTGATGTGTTGTGTGAAGCCGCTGAGTATGAATATAATTATTTAATATAACGAAGAAACGGGCGTCGGCAAGGGTAGAATTGGAATCTGTATGGATTTATAATTGGTTTTCTGCCAAAGGCTTCTTTGATGTTTATTTGGCGGTTTTTTTATTTTATGTTTATATTATATGAAAAAAGACAAAAAAATTAGGGGCTTGATAATATGGCAAAAAAATTGATCCGCTCCGCCACCCAGCGCATGTTTCGGCTGGGCGGGCTGGCGGGCCGTGTGGGGGTCTCCATGGCCGGAAATACCATGGCCAATTTTTTCCGGGATTCGGATCGAAAGGACGAATACCGGGTGGATACCCTTTTAAAAAATGCCCAGCGGGTCACCGAGCAGCTTGGCCAGCTAAAAGGGGTGCCCATGAAGATTGGGCAGATGCTGAGCCTCCATGACAATTTGTTTCCCAAAGAGGTGATCCGGGTTTTCAAGAGCCTGCAGCAGCAGGCGCCCTCCGTGCCGTTTGAAGAGATGCTGGCGATGATCCGCGATGAGCTGGGTCCCGCCTACAAGAATATTGCCCATATTGATAAAATCCCTCTGGCTTCCGCCTCCATCGGCCAGGTGCATCGCGCGGTGTTAACGGACGGCCGTGAAATCGTGCTTAAAGTCCAGTATCCGGGCATTGATGAAGTGATCCGCTCGGACCTGAAAAATCTTAAGGGCATTTTAAAGCGTGTTTTCTCCATGTTTACCCGGATGGATATGGAAGAGATCTGGCAGGAGTTAAATGCCCGGCTGCTTGAGGAACTCGACTACGAGAACGAAGCCGGGAATATGCGCCGGGTTGCGGAAAACTACAAGGATGACGCTCGGGTCATCGTCCCTCAGGTCATTGATGAAATGACGAGCCGCCATGTCCTGGGCATGGAGCTGGTGCTGGGGATATCCTCGGCAGATGCGACCAGCGAGGATTACAGCGAAAAATTGCGGAGCGCCTGGGGCGTATCGCTGATCACCTTTGCCCTGCGGGGGCTGTTTGAGTTTAAGTTTCTGCATGCCGACCCCAATCTTGCCAATTTTGCGTTTCTGGAGAACGGCGGCATTATCGTATATGATTTCGGATGCATGAAAGAAGTGCCGGCGGCCCTTTGCACCGGATACGCGCAGATGGTTGAAGCGGTGCTGAATCATGAATATCCGCGAATACCGGAAATTCTTAAATCCATGGGGGTGCACAAAGCCTCGGGCGAGAAGGTTTCCTGGGAGATGGCAAAAGATTTTGCCGACGTTTTCCAGGAAATTATTGATACGCGAAACCATTTTACTTTTGGCGAGGATGCGGACATATATTCCCGGCTTATTTCGCTGGGGCATAAATACGTGAATGAGTCCATGTCTTTTATTTTTCCCAAAGATGTCATTTTTATCGACCGGACCTTCTCCGGCCATTTCGGCAACCTCTGCCATTTAAAAGCCCGCGCTGACTGGCGCGCCCTTCTTATCGAACAGCTGGCATCGGCGGGTTATCCCATTAAGCAGCCGATCGAACAGTAACTGAAAAATTTTTATTGATGCCGTGAAAAAAATTGGACAAAATGCAAACGTCGTTTACATTTACATACGATGTTAAACGCACATATTCAACCCCCTCAAAAAGTTAATAAAAAGCCATTAAAGGAGGATCTTCATGCAGGACAATTTTGCCAATCCAG
>DATGCF010000243.1:0-3732 GCA_035312245.1 Desulfosalsimonadaceae bacterium | reverse complement strand
CTTAGAAGTATGCCCCCCGGGCCGTTTGCCCGGGACCGAGCGTAAAAATAATTTAATGATATAAATTTGTTAAAAATTCAATCTCTGCTGATTCGTACTCGTACTCGTGCTCGTACTCGTAATCGGCTTTTGATTTTTTCGAGTACGATTAAGAGTACGAGAACCGTCCCGCTCGCGCGGGACTGAGTACGATTAATTTAGAAGAAGGGATTTAGTTTTCTTACATGCAGGATGAACAGACCGGATGGACCGTCACTCTTAATTTGCCCGCCCCCTCCCTGGATGATAACCGCGCGGATGCGGATCGGCTGAAAGCGGCGCTATCCTCCACTTTTAACATCGATGCCGTTGATATTCAACTTTCCCTGCTAAAAAAGCTCCCGGCCAGATTGCGTGAGTGGGATTATCAGGTGCGCTGCCTCTGTTTTAACGACTACGGCTTGCTGCGTTTGGTCGGCATCAAGGCGCCCTCTGATCCCCTCCCGTTTTACGGCCTGGCTGTGGATCTTGGCACCACCCGTGTGGTTTTCCGGCTGATCAATCTGGACACGGGCGAGGCGACCGCGGAACAGGCGTTTGACAACCCCCAGATTGAAATCGGCCCGGATATCCTTGAGCGGATTCACTATGCGGATACAGACGGCGGGCTGGACCGGCTGAACCGGCTGATTATAGACGGATTTCAAGCCAATATTGCGGCCATATGCCGCAGCGCCGACATTCGCGAACAGGATATCTATTTCATGGCTGTGGCGGGAAACACCAGCATGGTGCATCTTTTTATGGGGCTTTTTCCGGGCGGCATTATTCGCGAGCCCTATATCCCGGTGGTTAACCGGCCCGGTCTGATACCGGCGGCATCCCTTGGCATAGACATCCATCCGGACGCCGGGGTCTTTGTATTCCCGAATGTGGGCAGCTATTTCGGCGGGGACCTGATTTCCGGTATCCTTTATTCCGAGTTGCACGAGCGCGATGACATCGCCATGCTGGTGGATGTGGGGACCAATGCCGAGGTGGTGCTGGGAAACCGGGACTGGCTGGTCGTGTGCGCCGGTGCCGCGGGTCCGGCATTGGAAGGCGGGGTTTCCAGAATCGGCATGACTGCCGGACCCGGGGTGATCGATCAGGTTTGGATCGATTCGGAAAACCGCCGGTTTGACATCCATACCATTGAGGACCAGCCGCCAAGAGGCATCTGCGGATCAGGCATGATCGATCTGGTGGCCCAGCTGTTTCTTGCCGGGCTTCTGGATATACGGGGCCGGTTGGTGCCGGATGCGCATCCGGAGCGGATTTATGAGTTTGACGGTGAGCGGCGCTTGGTGATTGTGGCGGCTGAAAACTCGGCTACCGGCGAGGCCCTGACCCTGGGACAGGCGGATTTTGACAGCCTCATCCGCTCCAAGGCGGCCATGTATACCATCCTGGAAACCATCACCCAGTATGTGGGGGTGACTTTTAATGACATTACCCGGTTCTATGTGGCCGGCACGTTCGGTTCCTTTATCCGTCCGCGGTCGGCCATCACCATCGGCATGATTCCGGATCTGCCTGAGGATACCTATCAGCCGCTGGGCAACAGCTCCTTAGGCGGCGCCGCCCGGCTGCTTCAGGAAAGTGCGGCCATGGCCGCGGTTCAGGGGATTTACCAGAATATCACCTACCTGGAATTAAACGTGAACCAGGAATTTATGAACCGTTTCAGTGCCGCCAAATTTCTGCCGCACACCGAGGCCGATCACTTTCCGTCCGTGAGGCAGTCGAATTAAGCGATCAGCATAAAAAGATGCACGAACCGGGCATCCAGATCCTGTGCTGAGACGCCGCGATATTCCGAGGTGATTTCAGCAAAAAGGTCTTCCAGCGTCCGTCCCAGATTGCTCGATATCTCTTCTTCCGTAAATGCCGAGGCTCGGGAGAGCCAGGCAAGGAAAGCGGATTTCATGGATTCTTTGATTTTTGGCCCGTCACTGCTTGTGGCCCACAGGGAGCGGTAAAAGGGTTTGAATGTCTCTGTTGGAATCGGCTCGGGCCGCATCGGGAGGCTGAGCTCATGCCTGGCCCATAGGGTCAGCAGGAGGTTTTTATAGGTGACAAAATGGCCTTCGGGCAGATCATCCGTATTAATCGCCATGCATGAGAGCATATCGTCAAAGGCCATGGCTTGCTTTAGGGCTTTATGGGTGGATTTGATATCCGCAAACGATGAAAATTCCCGGTAAAGCCCCTCGGTCTGATAATTATCAAAGAATTTCGGCCGGTTGACCAGCAGCCCGCCGATGACGCCCACCAGAAATTCATCCCAGAAGCTAAGCGCCAGCCGGTTGTTGGCAAACCAGCTCTGCTGCTGCCATTGTTTGGCCCGCTGCCGCAGGCCGACTACCAGGCCGTAGCCCAGCCGGAAGATATCGATCAGCGGATAAGTTTTGATATATGCCGCGGTCTTGTTGTCGTCGAGCTGCGTTTTTTTGCCGGCCAGGCGTTCAAGGCCGATTTCCAAATAGCCGCAGGCTTTTTTAACGATATTCCGCAGCTCATTGCGGTCATGGATCGGTTTCTGGTCGGCGGCGGCAATCTGGTTGCAGAGGCCGGCGAATTCGATTTGGATCTGCTGAAAGGTTTCATCCAGGCCGATAATGCTAAGCGCCCGGGTAAACCGGCTGTCTTTTTCCAAAAACGCCAGGTGATTGAGCGGAATGGGCAGAAAATTCGCCTCGCTGCGGTTGTCATGGATCTGTTTTTCCTGCTTTTTGATCACCTTAATGTTAATCGGCTGATAGACGCCGACCGCCTCATCAAACGGCAGAAATCCCTTTTCCGCCAGCCGCACATTCCGGAACCGGTAGGCCTCCTCCTCGCTTTCAGCCGGCAGCACGTTAAGGGCTCTTAAGAGCGTCTCCTGATATTTCACGTGATCGGTCATGGCCAGGCGGTAGAGCATGTCCGCCAGAAAGGATTGCTGTTTCTCCAGGCTGTCTGGATCCTTTTCCCGCTCTTCCGGTGATTCGATCAGGCGGATATAGTAGGTATCATCAAAGGAATAGAAATCCCCGTCCAGTTCACTCGGGTCCTGGTCATGGTCACGGATGCAAACATCCAGGGTCTGATACAGATAGTATTCAATTAAATCGGGTTTTTCCGCCAGGGCCCAGTTGATAAACCGGCTGGGGGCGGCTTTTAGGAGCAGGTTTAACCAATGGGTCATGGATTTCAAATCGATCCGGTCCCGCTGCCAGATTTCAACATCCAGTATATATTCCCATTGCCTTGAGGAGGCCATGGCAAGCAGCTCCAGGGAATCGAACGGGCCGATGTCATGGATCAGAAAAAAGAAGTCCTCTTCCGCAAATGAGTGAATCAGCGCGGTGGGCTGCGGATGATCCAGAATTTCCCGGTAGGCGGTTTCCGGCGGCTGCGAAAGGATCCGTTCCCGTTCCGCATCGAGTTTTTCCACCCGTTTGAGGTGTCTTTCCCATTCGTTGTTTTCGGTTTTCGGTGTGATCATGATTAAATATTTAAACCAAATCCAATTATATTTACCGGGGCACTGGGCACGCACCGCATCTTCGATGTCGGATTTGCCGTAGGCTTTGTCAAAGGTTTCGCTGAACTCAAACGCCAGTTCCTTGGCCCGGTATTTAAATGCCGCGGTGTCCGGGATAGGTTTTCAGGATAATCTCCTGAAGCGGTCGCTTGGGTACGTGGTGGGTATCGTTTTCATCCCGCCAG
>DATGCF010000242.1:0-12986 GCA_035312245.1 Desulfosalsimonadaceae bacterium | reverse complement strand
GGATGAAGAATCCCGGTCCCGCTTAGACGGCCGGGATGCGGTCAACATTGCCGTTAAAAAACGCGCGGGCGAAAATATCATCGACATCGTCGAAGCCGTGGACCGGCTGATCGAGGAGCAGAGGCCGGGCTGGGCCGCCGGGGTGGAAATCACCAAGCTCATGAACAAGGCCAAGGGCATCCGGCTGATGCTGGCGGACCTTGAAAACAACATATTGTCAGGCCTGTTGCTGGTGGTGCTGGTGCTCCTGTTTGCCCTCGGAGTGCGCAATGCCACCCTGGTGGGGCTTGCCATCCCGTTTTCCATGCTGCTCTCCTTTATGGTGATTTATGCCATGGGCATCACACTGAATGTGGTGGTGCTCTTCTCCCTGACCCTGGCTTTAGGCATGCTGGTGGATAATGCCATTGTGATTGTCGAAAATATCTATCGGTATATGGAACAGGGCGTCTCCCGAATCGAGGCGGCCAAAAAAGCGACCTCCGAAGTGGCCTATCCGGTCATCGGCTCCACCCTGACCACCCTTGGCGCCTTTTTTCCGTTGGTGTTCTGGCCGGGCATAATGGGCGAATTCATGAAATTTCTGCCCATTACCCTGATC
Source organism: Desulfosalsimonadaceae bacterium (assembly GCA_035312245.1). Classification (GTDB taxonomy): domain Bacteria; phylum Desulfobacterota; class Desulfobacteria; order Desulfobacterales; family Desulfosalsimonadaceae; genus M55B175. Next base: position 12,385 of record DATGCF010000242.1, on the reverse strand, counting down.
ATCACCCTGACATCGAGTCTTTTCGTGGCCCTGGTTATTAACCCGGCGCTCGCCGCTTTTTTCATGCGGGTCAAGCAAAAGGATGAACCGGGCCGCCTGGCAAGGGATGTGTCAGATATCCAGGCCATGGGTGAAAAACCGGTTCAAATCCAAGGCATTATACTGCGTATCTACCGGCGCATGCTTGAATATTCGCTCAAGCACCGCCTCACCGTGGTGGCCACGTCTTTTCTGCTGCTCTTTGCGCTGATCCAGATCTGGCAGCTGGTCATCGGCCTGGAAAAACCCGTGGAATTTTTCCCGAGCATTGATCCGGAAAGCGCCTATGTGAATGTCGATCCCCCGGAAGGCGCGGACCTGGAATACATGGATCGGATCATTAAAAAAATCGAATTGGCGGTGGCCAATGCGGGGGCCGATGATCCGTCGGCCTCCTTTGAAGAACGATACGCCCGGGCCTATGCCCCCCGGGTACACGAAAAAAGAGGCGGCGCTACATTCAACGGGCCCACGGATATCGACAATATTGAACACATCTATGCCACGGCCAAGAAAAAGGCGGGCAGTTCCCTTTTTTCCGAATATGCCGACAACCGCCTGGGGATTCAGTTCATCGACTTCGAAGACCGGAAAACCCCGTCCGTGGATGATATCGAGGTTATTCGCCAGCGGATCAAGAATATTGCCGGCGCCCGGATCACCGTGGCCGAAGCCCAGGGCGGCCCTCCCACCGGCGCGCCCATCAATATCGAGATCTCCGGGGAAAACGTCCGGATGCTGGGCGAGCTCGCCAAACAGATCCGGGCCATTGTCTCTAAAATCCCGCATGTGGTGGACGTCAAAGACGACTTCATGGATGCCCTGCCCTCGGTTCAGGTGGATATCGACCGGCAGAAGGCGGCGCTTTTCGGGCTTAGCACCAATGCCATCGGATTCGGCTTAAAAACCGCCTATAACGGGCTCAATGTGTCCACCTATCGGGAGGCGGATGAGGACTACGATATCACCGTCAAATTCACCGAAGACGACCGGAAAGTGGCCGACGTGTTGCGAAAACTCATGCTTTCCAGCCCTTCCGGGCAGATGGTGCCGCTGACCACGCTGGCGGACATCAAGTTCTCCGGGAGTATCGGGGATATCAACCGAATTAACCATGAACGGGTGGTCACCGTAAAAGGGGATGTGGATGAGACCAAAATCCCCGGATCCGTCGCCAAAATGCAGGCGGAACGACTGCTTGCCGATTTCACGCTGCCCCCCGGCTATCATATCAAGTTCACCGGCCAGCACGAACATGAGGAGGAATCCAAGGCCTTTTTGTCCAAGGCATTTATTATCGCCCTTTTTCTGATCTTCTTAATTCTGGTGACCATCTTCAACTCCGTGGGCCAGCCCCTGATTATCATGACCTCGGTTGTTTTATCCCTTGGCGGGGTATTTTTGGGGCTGACGGTCATGCGGTTTCCCTTTGGCATCATCATGTCCGGTGTGGGCGTAATTTCGCTTGCCGGCGTGGTGGTCAACAATGCCATCGTCCTCATTGACTACATCAATAAACTGAGAAGCCGCGGGATGGATTTTCACGAGGCGATCATCGCCGGCGGGGCCACCCGTTTGCGCCCGGTGATGCTCACCGCCATCACCACCATTTTAGGGCTGATTCCCATGGCCACGGGGATTTCAATCAATTTCCGGAATCTTTCCATCTCGCTGGTCAGTGAAACCTCCCAGTATTGGCAGTCCATGTCCATCGTGGTCATATTCGGGCTGATGCTGGCCACCATCCTGACGCTGGTGGTCGTCCCCACCCTATACGCGGTTTTCGCCACCGCCCCGGGATGGTTTGCCGAAAAATATGCGCTGCTCAAAAAATGGTACTGGAAGCCGTTTGAAGCGGAGCCGGCGGATGGCTGAAAAATAGCGTCTTAAAACTATGAATTGCCATCGATTAAATATACCTTGGAGGGGTTGAAAACACACTTCGCTGCGGCTAAACTTATTTATTATTAAAAATCCAGTCATCCCAAAGACGAGGCTTGCATGCATCTATTTGATCAGGATATCTCAGTCACCCCGAAAGCGCCCTATTTCTTTAAAGCCAATGTATCCGAAAACTGGTCGATTAACGGCAATCCGAATGGCGGCTACCTTTTGGCGATCGTGGCCAATACCATGATGACGCACTCCGACAAAACCGCCACCCCGATTTTAACCGCCAATTACCTGGCCCGCTGCCTGCCCGGGGAAGTGGAATTGGGGGTTGAGGCCATCGCCCAGTCCAAACAGTTTAACCGGTTTCAAACGCGGCTGCTGCAGGAAGGCAGTGAAAAAATCCGGGCTTTCGGCACCTTTGCCATTGAAACCGATGAGTGCTTCATCAAACGCTACGAAGCCGATCCGCCGGAAATCGCGCCCCTTGATCAATGCATCCGGTTTCCCCAAATGCCGAAATACACCCTCTATGATAACATGGATGTTCGCCTTGACCCAATGTGTGCGGGATGGATGGAGAATAAACTCTCGGATACATCCGAACACAAGGGATGGATCAAATTTACGGACGATCGGCCGCTGGATATGCTTGCCGTCACTTTGGCGGCGGATGCTTTTCCGCCGGCGGTATTCTCAACCCAGGGCATGGCCGCCTGGGTCCCGACCCTTGAGTTCACCATCAGCATCCGCAACATCACGGATACCCAATGGCTGAAATGCCGATTTAGAACGCGGTTTATCAACTGCGGGCTGCTTGAAGAGGACGGGGACATCTGGGATGAAAACGATGAATTGATTGCCGTATCCCGGCAGATCGCCCAGTACCGGAAAATCGCCGGATAAGGCGATTTCAATCATATATCCATAAAATCAGTGCTTTTGAGCTGAATGCCGTATCCCTTGGCCTTGCCGGTAAAATCCTCCAACAGACTATTTAAGACGATCTGCTGCTCGTCCTCATAAAAAAGAAAAACGGAGGCCATTTTTCTCTTCCGGTGATTGTTCGTGAAACCTTCCTTCATCAGGGGACTGAGGGTATCCATGGCTTCGTAGGCGGTTTGATAGCGCTCATCCGGAACCCGGCGGCAGCATTTTAAAACAAATTCCCGCAGCAAATCCGGTACATCCGGCGGAAACTCCGCCCAGTCGGCCAACTCCTCATCCACGTGCATATCCAGCAGTTTGGTTAAGTTTGATTCCGGAAACGGCCGGACGCCGCTGATCATCTCATAGGCCATGATGCCCAGGGCATACATATCGGTTCTCACATCCACGGGATCGCCTTCGATCTGCTCGGGTGAGGCGTAAAAAACCGTCCCCGCCAGATTAAAATCTTCCGTGCCCGGGGCGCAGGCCAGCCCGAAATCCAGAATTTTGACCATATCATCAGGTAAAATGAACACATTTGCCGGCTTGATGTCCTGATGCACGATGCCCTTGTTATGCGCATAGGCGAGACCGCGCAGGATCTGCATTAAGTAGTTGGCGCTGCGGCCATACTCCAGGGCGCCCAGGGTGTCCAGAATGCGGCGAAGCGCCATGCCTTCGAGATATTCCATGATAATAAACGCCGTCCGGTAGATCTCATCAATATCATAGACCTTGACGATGTTGGGATGCACCATACGGGCGATGATATGGGCCTCTTCCTTGAATTTTTTCTGAAAAGCGGGCTCCATGGCCATGTCGTGTTTGAGCATCTTAATGGCCACCGGCATGCGAAGCAGCGAATGAATGCCCGAATAGACAATGCTCCATCCCCCCATGCCGAGCTTTTGCCGGATCAGGTATTTACCGATTTTGCGCTCCGAGATAACGCTCGAGCTTTCAAACCGCTTGGTGGCCACCTCTGTGAGAAACATCCGCAGATCCGGGTTTAATTCCGCAATCACGTCAAAGTCATTTTTTTCAAGCTTCCAGACTTTTGACGGCATATGGGCATCCACGTGGGCACTGCGCGGCTCGCCGGTAAGCACGGCCATCTCGCCGGCCAGATCATTGGCCTTAAGCTGGGCGATCTTATGAAGCTGTCCGTCTTTTTCCACATTAACGGTGAGGCCCCCCTCCTGAACAATGTAGAGAGTATCCCCGGCATCGCCCTGGCGAATCAGCCGCTTGCCTTTGTCAAGTTTGACCTGAGTGAGACAGTTTAACAGATGCAGCAGGGCATGCCTTGGCAGCGCCTCCATTAACGGCGTTTTAATGAGAAACTGGATGTCCTCCGCCTTCAGCGGGGAGGCCCAGTGCGGCTTGTTTTCGCCGATAAACTCCAGACCGATCTGAAAAATCCCCTTTTCCTGCTTCTCATACCTGACGACCCGCGAACGGTAGTTCCGCCATTCGCCGGAGTCCGGCAGGCACAGGTGAAAGTCGAGTTCGGAAGCGGGCTCCAGATCAAAAGCGGTTTCCAATAGGATGCCGCCTTCGCAGATGTTGCGGACATCCACAAAAACCAGTCCATAGGCGCGGCTGCGGGACTCGCCCGGATGCCCCGTCCTCTGGGATGTGCAGTTTTCAATCACTCCGACTGCGGGATTCTCAAACTCCGTCCGCGGCCACCGCCGGCGGTCATGCATCACCGTCATCTCTCCCCCCTCCACTGGCATCCGAATAATACCAGCCTTGAATCATTTGGACCAAGCAGCTGTTAAGAGGAACAGCTATATTAGATCTCAATTTAGGTTTAAATAACGCCCCGATTCTTCGTAAAATCCCGAAATACCTGCCAACTTAAATATTAGCGGACAGACCGTTCCCGACCGTTGTCCAGCCAGATCCGGGCCTCTTCAAAGGTTCGGAATGCGCAGATTTGAATCGGGGAACCGGCGGCATCGGAGAGCATTTCATACATTCGGGCCATGCCGAAAATCACGTCTGTCGGGGCCACAATGGCTGACCGATGGCCGCTGAATTTTTCCCTAAAGACCCCCGCGGCGGCTGCCAATTTTTCTAATGACCGGGCGGTAATGTTCATCTTTTCTGCGTCGCGGGTATCAATGAGTTCGAATAAAGGCGGGAGCAGGCGGGGATCTTTGACTAATTTCTGGGTATGGAGATCGATATCCGCATCCGTCACCTCACCCCATAAACGGGTGCTGATCAGTCCGGCTTTTTCATCCCATTCATAATCTATTGGCATGATCCAAAAGCCTAAAGAAAGAAACAGTTGGTGAGGATCCGGGGACTGTGAGCGATAACTATCCGGTCAGCGCATCTGACCGGGACAAATCCACTTATAAACTAATATTTAATCGTAGCCCGAGTCAAGAATTATAAAAGGGATCGAAAAATTTGTAGATGCCGGTTACCCTATGGGGCGAAGCTGCAGGCCAGCAGGCGCATTTTTTGAAAAATCCGCCTGCTGGCCCGCAAAAATTTTTTTACGAAAATTCCATCGGATTCCGGCGCAGCCAGACACCTTGAGCACCAGGTTAAGGGAATCATTACCCCGGAGCGCCGCTGCCAAGAAATCCTTGCCCTGAGATGTTTTTCAACAAACCAGTCAAGTAATGCCTTAAGCGATGAGAAATAGCCCGATGGGGGATGCCCCTGCCGATCAATCGCCAGGCCCGCATTCAGCCGGTCGCCGCAATAATATACCACATAGCGGTATGCGTTTTCACTGATTCATGATATATCGCTTCACAGATAATAATAAAGCGTTAGATTGAGCAAGGAGCTTTCTTATATGATCGATGCGATGAATAGACGACAAAGCATTCGCGGGTTTAAAACGGAGCCGGTGCCAAAGGCCCTTTTAAAAGAAATCCTTGAAACCGCCACGAGGGCGCCGTCTGCCCTGAATTCCCAGCCATGGGAATTTGCGGTCATCACCGGATCGGTTCTTGATCAGATCCGGGCGGCCAATGTGGCAAAACTGCGAAGCGGCACCCCCATGACGCCGGATCATGTGGCCGCCCTCTGGCCGAGGGAGAGTGTGTACCGCGAACGCCAGGTGGAGCTGGCCAAACAGATTTTCCGCCTGATGGAGATCTCCCGGGAGGATAAGGAAAAACGAAACGCCTGGCAGGAACGGGGCTTCCGGTTTTTTGACGCCCCAGTGGCGATCATCGCCATGGCCGATCGGGTACTATCCGAATCCGGGCCCCTTCTGGATATCGGCATGGTGGTTGAAAATATCTGCCTTGCCGCGGTAGCCCATGGGCTGGGTACATGCATTGAGGATCAGGGTATTTTTTACCCGGAAGTCATTCGGGAACTGGCTGGCATACCGGAAACCAAGCGGCTCATCATCGGCATCGCCATGGGTTATCCGGATTGGAATTATCCGGCCAACCAGCTTAAAACCCCCCGGGCGCCGGTGGATCAAATGACGGCATGGGTTGGATTTGATGAATGATAAAATGCCGCCGCCGGCCGCAGGCCCGCGGGTTTTGTTCTTCAGCGGCGGCACGGCCCTCCGGGAGCTTAGCCAGGAATTAATCCGCTACACCCACAACTCCATCCATATCATTACGCCTTTTGACTCCGGCGGCAGCTCGGCTGAACTGCGAAAGGCCTTTGACATGCCGGCCGTGGGCGATATCCGGAATCGCCTGATGGCGCTGGCGGACCAAAGTTTTCAGGGCAATCCCGAAATATTCGACCTCTTCGGGCACCGGCTGGAAAAAGAATCGGCGGCAGACCAGCTGATAGCAGAGCTTTCCCGAATGGCCCGGGGCAAACATCGTCTGGTTTCCCGGATACCCGACCCCATGCGCCAAATCATCCGCAATCACCTCTCCGCCTTTTTGGAGCACATGCCGGCATCATTTAATCCAAAGGGCGCAAGTATCGGCAACCTGGTTTTGGCCGCCGGGTATCTTCTCAACCGGCGCTTGTTCGAGCCGATCATTTACACATTTTCAAGCCTGGTCCAGGCTCGGGGCACCGTTCGGCCGGTGGTGAACAGCTGCCGTCAAATGGCTGCTGAGCTGGCATCCGGGGAACTGATTATCGGCCAGCATCAATTGACCGGCAAAGAGATAGAGCCGATCGCCTCGCCCATCAATCGGCTCTATCTTTGTCAAAGCGCCACGGATGCGGCCCCGGCGAATGTGGAGATTCGCCAAAAAATACGGGACTTGATCCAATCCGCCGAACTGATCTGCTACCCCATGGGCAGCTTTTATTCCAGCCTGATCGCGAACCTCCTCCCCATAGGAGTGGGGGACGCCATCAGCCGGGCACACTGCCCGAAAATCTATATCCCCAGCACGGCTGAAGACCCGGAATCTTATGGACTGGATCCCACCCGGCAGTCAGAGATCCTGCTCTCCTATTTAAAGGCGGATGCACCGGGATATATCGAGAATCAATCGGTGCTCAACCTGGTGCTGGTGGATAAAAGAAACGGAAAATATGCCGGCCCCATAGACGACGCCCGGCTGAATGCGATGGGCATCGAGGTGATTGATTATCCGTTAATATCAGAAGTGAGCGCGCCTCATATTGCCGCCGATCGGCTAGCCGAATTCCTGCTATCATTAACGTAAACCTAAATTTAGGGTAAAATCAGGAAAAGAAACCGACAATCACATCCACCGCTTCATTGGCTTCGGCCATGGCGGGGGTAAGGGCCATCCAGTCGTGAAACATACCTTCCCATTCGCGGTAGACGATGGATACGGCCGCGTCCTCTGCCTTTTCCTTAAATTGCCGGCAGTCACATAGGAATAGCTCGTGCGTGCCGACCAGGACCAGGGTGGGCGGCAGCCCGAAAAAATCGCCGTTAATGGGAGAAAGCAGATAATGGGCGGGATCATGGCCATCGGCGTAATTCCGGCCAGCGGCGGCCAGATCTTCTTTAGTCAGAAGCCGGTCAAATTTGCGGAGCGAATCAATATCCGGATGGCTCATGGTCAGGTCCAGCCATGGCGATAAGAGGCCAAGCTTTTCCGGAAGGGGCTCCTGATTATCTTTTAAAGCAAGCGCTGCGGAAAGCGCCAGCCCGCCACCCGAGGAATCGCCCATGAGAAAAAGCTCGTCTTCGGGATTGACTGCCCTTAATTCCCGAAAAACCTGAAGGACGTCATTTAGCGGCCGGGGAAACGTATTTTCCGGCACCAGGCCGTAATCAACCATGATGGCGGCAATCCCGGTTTTTTCACATACCCGGGAGAGCATCCCCCAGTGGCAGATAATGGGACCGCTGGTGAATGCACCGCCATGCAAAAAAATCAGCTTCTTGCCGGACAATTCAGAGGGCGGATGCAGTGAAACACAACCCACCCCCCGGATGGTCTCCTGACATACCCGACAGTTTCCGACGGCTTTTTTCGGCGGGGCTTCCATTTATTTATGCCCTTGCTGGCTAGTCACTGGCATCCATTAAAATCAGAATCTACTTCGCTAAACGTGATTCTTAATCTAATGTTAAATTTCCTTTTCGCAATCCGACACCTCACGCGGCAAATGATCCCGGACTGATACTGACCGTTGTTAGCCCCCGTAAACATTGAATCACCAGAAACAATATTTGACATATGCCCCTTAATTTATAAATATAAAAGGTAAAAAGACGAATCTATTGATCCGGGAGTCGGCCAAGTTGCCTAAGCCGGCTACCCGCAGCATGAATTGAGTAAAAAATGAGCAATTGCCACCCGCAGGTTTCTGGAAAGGACGGTTATGAAGACCATTGTCAATATCAGCCTGGCCACGGATAAAGATGACTACGATCTGAACACCCACTTCATGGGACAGGATTTCCGTTTACTTAGGTTCGGGGCCAATGGGAACCCGGATAAAGCCGCCGACCTGATTCAGAAATGGGATGCCCAGGCGGACGCCATCGGGCTGGGCAGCTTCAAGGCCCCTTATGAATTGGGCATGAAAGGCTTGAAGGAAAAACAGTCGGAAAAACTCAATCAGCTTTATAAACAGCTGGAAAGCCCCCTTACCACCGGCGACACCCTCCGGGAGGTCGGCCATGAATGGAGCATCCGGCATATCCAGCACAAATTCGGCAGTAACTATTTCAATAACAAAAAAACCCTGTTTGTCTCCGGGATGATCAACACTCCGCTGGCCCGCATTTTATCTGAATATACCGATAACCTGACTTTCTGCGATCCGATTATTGAAAACGGCATCCCGAAATTCTTAAAGTCGATCAGCGACCTAAAGCTCTACGCCCAGGGAGTACACAGCCTCCTGGAATGGGTGCCCAGCAAAAAATTCGCAGATTATGCATTTCCCATTAAAAACTATAACGAATACCTCATCTCCAAGGCCATGGAGGAATCCCAGATTATCGTGGTGCCGTACTACGGATTCTACAGCTATCTGCAGCATTGCGGCCTAAAAGAACTGGGCCGAAAAACCGTCATTACCTCCACCGCATATGATGACCGGGTCAATTTCCTAAAGGAGCGCGGCGTTGACTTGATCATCGACACCACCCCGAAAATCATGGAAACGGTGGTGGGCGTAAGCGTGCTGGAGGCTATGATCATGGTGGCCCTGGATAAAACTCCGGAGACGCTGACCAGTGATGATCTCCTGGAGGCCATCACGGATTTACGCATGGATCCCCGCGTGATTTACCCCACAGGGGAACCCAAACGGGTCAATCGCTTTGCATTTGTCGTCTATCCCCTTTCCCGCGAATATCTGAAAAACTTCAAACCGGTCAAACTGGCGGCCAAATTTGCCCCCAAACGCGGCATGGATACCATAGAGAAGCTTGCCGCCTATTCTCCGCCGTTTATTTATTCACGGGTCACGGGCATCAAATCCCCCACTGGCACAGAAGCCGAAGGCTGGCTGATTTCCATTGGCGCCACGCCCCGCCAGATGCTTGCCCAAGGCCCTGAATTTTTAAACAATCGCCTCTTAAAAGCAACGCAAATGGCCAAAAACATGGGCGCCCAGATCATCGGCTTGGGGACCCTGACCAAACCCCTGGGCGATGCCGGGGAAACCGTGGCCAAAATGTCAGATATCCCGGTGACGACTGGCAACAGCTACAGCGCGTCTGCGGCCATGTGGGCGGCCGCTGAAGCCGTGCGCAAGCTCGGCCTGATCAAAATGGAAAAGGGCAAAAAAATGAAGGCCAAAACCATGGTGATCGGGGCCACCGGCGCCGTGGGCTCGGTTTGCTGCCGCCTTCTGGCCACCGCCTTTACCGATATTTATATGATTGACGTCCACCACGCGGAGCTTTTGGCCTTAAAGGAATGGATTGCGAATGAAACCACGGATGTCAATTTAACCGTATCCACCCGTGCGGATAAGTACCTGGCGGATATGGATGTGATCATCCTGGGTTCTGCCATGACTGAAAAAAATATCGTTGACCTTGATGCGGTAAAGCCCGGGTGCGTCATTACGGATGTCAATCGGCCGCTTAACTTTACGATCAAAGAGGTCAAAAAACGGCCGGATGTGTTGGTCATCGCCTCCGGGGAAATCACCCTGCCCGGAGAGCCCGAAATGCGGGAAATCGGCCTGCCGCCCGGGGTTGCCTATGCCAGCCTGGCGGAAACCATCGTACTTGCCCTCGAAGGCCGGTTTGAAAATTTCAGTGTGGGGCGAAACATTGAATGGCAGAAGGTCAGCGAAATCTACAAGCTGGGCCTGAAACACGATATGCAGCTGGCCGGGATTTCCGGGCTTACGGGGCCGATTTCGGATGAAGACTTCAAGCGCGTGCGGGAAAACGCCCTTAAGGCCCGAAAACCCGGACGAAAAAAGAAAAAAACGACGACTTCGAAATCCACATCCAAATCCAATTAACCGAACGGCATATGAGCCAAAGCCAGTGCAAATGGTACCCGCTTTGCCCCATGCGGCGGTTTTATAAAAAGGGCCTGCTCAGCAAATCATGGATCGACGCCTACTGCAAGGGCGACTGGCATCAGTGCGTGAGGTACCATATGGAGGAGAAGGGCAGATACCATCCGGACTGGATGCTGCCGGACGGCACCCTGGATGAGGTATTAAAAGAAATACCTGAAAGATAGAGGGGTTACATACCAACAGATCTGCCGGATTTCACGAAACCGCCCGATTAGATCAAGAACGTTATCCGCATCGAGGCGACCTTACATCATACCGTATGCAGGGAATTTGCCGGATACGCTTAGAAGCTACGCGCTTTCTCTCTTCGCATGGACGATTACCGGCTCAGTATCGCCCGAGCTGAAAATTTAGCCCTGCCTGCCGTTTCGACCGAAATTTTAAGTCGCCTTTAATCCAAACGGGGAGTTTTTAATGAAGCCAGATCGGCCGATCATCATCCGTGAAGTGGCATTGCGGGACGGGCTCCAGTCCGAGTCCGCATTCGTTGCCACCGAAGACAAACTGAGACTGGTCCAGGCCCTTTCCCGGGCCCGGGTACGGTACCTGGAAACCACATCCTTTGTCAGCCCGACCGCCATCCCGCAGCTAAAAGACGCCGCCGAACTGATGGCGCAAGTACAGCGGGAAAACCTCACCCATGAAGTCATGGTCCCCAACTTCAAAGGGGCTGACCGCGCCATCGCTGCCCGGGCCGACCGCCTGATCGTATTCGTCTCCGCATCCGAGGCCCACAACCGGACCAACGTCCGGCGCAGCATCGACGAATCGCTTGCCGACACGGATGCCATCTTCGCAATGGCGGACAAGCACAACATTCCCGTGGCGGCCGCCATTGCGGTGACCTTCGGGTGTCCGTACCAGGGACAGGTGCCGGTTAAGGAAGTGTACCACATCGCCGAGCACTTCGTCAGCCGGGGGGCGGACCGGATCACCCTGGCCGATACCAGCGGACTGGCCAACCCGGCGCAGATTTCCGAAACTGCCGCTTTCTTCAGGGATCGTATGCCCGGCGTGACCTTCTGTCTTCACCTGCACAATAACCGGGGGATTGCCATGGCCAACCTGTATGCAGGGTATCAGGCCGGAATCGATATGTTCGACACGTCCCTTGGCGGCATCGGCGGATGCCCCAACATACCACAAGCCGCCGGCAACCTTGCCACCGAAGATGTCGTATTCATGTTCCAGGCTATGGGGGTGGATACGGGATTGGATCTTCCCGAATTGATCAGGGCCGCCCGCATGCTCGAACGCATCCTCGGCCATCCCCTGCCCGGCCAGGTTATGAAAAGCGGTGTGCCCGAGTCCATATCCGGGGAAGCAGACTGCGGTGAGCTGCATACATCAATTGAAATTAACCGGAATATGAGCTATTCTAAATAAATTTATTTTTTGTCTTGCCTTCTCAGGAACCAATAATAATATGAAAAAACAGACCCTTAAAGACTATGTGCAAAAATTCAATGAATTGTCCACCATTTTTGACAATATGCCCACGGGTGTGTTTGTCATCCTTGACCAAAATTCCAAAATCGCCTCAATCAATAAAACCGCCGGGCAAATATTAAATTTAGACCATGAAGCACTT
>DATGCF010000241.1:0-27296 GCA_035312245.1 Desulfosalsimonadaceae bacterium | reverse complement strand
ATAGCCGCTTTTGAAGAAATTATCTATGATCAGCTCACAGACACCGATAAACATCAATTTCCGATTATCCGGGTGATGCCGAACACGCCGGCCCTGGTTCGATCCGGCACTTCGGCGATTTGCGCCAGTGAATTTGCGGCCATAGAGGATTTAGAGACGATACGGACAATTCTTTCCGCAATGGGAAAGGTTTTTGACTGCCGTGAAGCGGATATGAATGCGTTTACCGCACTGGCGGGCTCCGGGCCGGCTTATGGGTTCTATCTGATCGAGGCGATGGCCGAGGCGGGTCGTAAATTGGGGATCGAAAAAACCGATGCGCTGCAGATGACGGTTTCCACGCTTTCCGGTGCCCTGCAACTTCTTGAGGAATCGGGCGCCGAGCCCGAATTCCTGCGGCAAAAGGTCACCTCTCCGGGCGGAACGACAGAAGCCGCCTTATCGGTAATGGAAAACCATCAAGTGAAATCCCGCATAATTGAAGCAGTGACCGCGGCGGCCAAACGGGCGGCCGAATTGAGCGAATAATCTCTAAGAGAAAAACCTGATTACCCTATGTTTACGCAAACCGTATCCATCTCTGCGGCTTTTTTGGCCGGGATACTTTCTTTTCTGTCACCCTGTGTGCTGCCCCTGATCCCGGCCTATTTTACTTTTATTACCGGATTTTCACTAGACGAACTCACCCGCGGGGATAATGCCGAAATCCGCAAAAAAGTCATCCTATCCACCCTTTCCTTTGTCTGCGGTTTCTCCGTGCTATTTATTCTGCTGGGCGCATCCGCCTCATTTATCGGCGGGCTGGTGGCCCGGCATAAGCATGTGATTGAAATCGTCGGAGGGCTCATCATCATCTTTTTTGGGTTGCACTTAATCGGCTGGCTGCGGATCGGGAGACTAAATGTTGAAAAACGCTTCCATGTTCGGGAAAAACCCATGCATCTGCTTAGCACCTTTGTTATCGGCATGGCTTTTGGTGCGGGCTGGAGCCCCTGCATCGGCCCCATGCTGGGCTCGATCTTAATCGTTGCAAGCAGCGAAGAAACCATCTGGCAGGGCATTGGCCTGCTGGCCGTTTACGCCGCCGGGCTGGCGATCCCGTTTATCCTGATATCCATTTTCATCAATTTTCTTCTGACATTTATCAAACGGGCCACCCGCTTTCTGCAGTACGTCAATTCGGTAGCCGGATGCCTCCTCATCCTGGTGGGGATTTTTTTATTGACGCGCAACCTCGCAATACTTAACTTTTTCTAAAATTCATTTTTTCTGAGGGAGATACCTATGCGCTTCAAACATTGGCTCGGTCCGATAATTCTTTTAACGTTCATATTTGCCTGTTCGCCCGCCCTGGCGTTAAATCCGGAAATCAACTGGCATTCCTACCAATCGGGGATAAAAAAAATTGCCGATCAAAACAAAAAGGGCTTTATCCATTTTTATACGGATTGGTGCACCTACTGCAAGCTGATGAACCAGAAAACGTTCTCAAATGAGGCGGTGGTCGCCTATTTAAATGAAAATTTCGTCCCTATTCGGGTGGATGCCGAAGAGCAGCGGGACGTGGCGAGAAAATACGGCGTGAGCAGCTTTCCGAACAACGGGTTTATTGCCGAGGATCAATCCGAAATCGGCAAACGGCCGGGCTTTATTCCGCCGGATCTTTTACTGAAAATGCTCGAATACATTGATTCGGAAAGTTTTAAGACCATAAGCTTCAAGGACTTTATGGACAAGTAGGCCCTCACATATTTTTTAAACGCAGAAAAAAACCGCATAATGCCGTTTCCTTTCGATGCCGGGCTGCTCCAGCACATCATTTCCGATACGGACCATCCCGCCCCGCCCGGGGGCGATCAGTTTGTCGCCACCAGTGTTTTCATGCTGATTTTTAACAAAAATCAGACCCCTTGTCTGCTGACCGTATTAAAGGCGAATAATCAAGGGTATCCGTGGCGCAATCAGGTAGCCCTGCCGGGCGGGCATGTCGATGCGTCCGATAGTTCCTCGCTTGGCGCCGCCTACCGGGAAACGCAAGAGGAACTCCGTATCGCGCCCGATTTAATTGAGCTTGTCGGTTCGCTGGGGCATTTTCAAACCATCCAGCAAAAGGATATTGAGGTCTTCCTGGGGGTTTGGCAGGGAAGTGAACATGACATTTATTTTGATCCCAGTGAAATCGCCCGGGTACTGACCCCATCAATTCCCATCCTATTAAAGCGGCACCTGGATCAGCAATTTAACGGCCGCATACCGGGTGTCGGGGAACTGATTTATCCGATCGACGACCTGGTTATCTGGGGGGTGACCGCCCGCATCGTGCACTATTTTCTGGAACTCATCCGAATCCGATTGCCAGAGGATTCGCTAAATACGCTGCTTGCGGCGGCCGGGCCGATTTAGCTGGGATTGCCTCTTTAGGTTACATCAAAACGAAAATCGGTCCCGATATCGCCTGACCACGCGAAAAATGATCGACACACAGACGAAACAACTTAAGGTGACAAGCACTATCGGCACCCAGATATAGCCATGATACGATGCAATGCGGCCCGCAACCCGGATGCCTTCAATGCCGACGACCAATACCACCGCCATGAGGCCCAACACGCAGATACATGCGGCAGTGGTGTCATACCAGGGTAGAATGGCTTTACGAAATACAGGGGAAGGGTTCATCATGCCTATATTAAAAATGATTGGGTTTCAAATGAACATTTCTATACTTTTTTTTATATCAAACCCAAAGCTCAGTGTCCAGTCAACTAATTTGGCGTCCTGCCGCACCCGAAAATTTTTTAAATATATTTGGGTTTGCCTGCTTTTGGGCCTTTTCATCGGATGCGCCGTATCCCCCAAGGAACTTCAAATCGAGGGCCATAAGAAATCCTATCCTCCGGAAACGATCATCCAGACAGCCTCCGGGCTAACGGTCACTTTTGACCAGATGATGGCCGATCTCTATTCCGCCCGCATCGTATATGTGGGGGAACAGCACACCCGGCCAAGGGATCATGCCATTCAATTAAAAATCTTAAAACAGTTAAACGCGATTTGCCCGGATGCTGCGGTGGGCATGGAAATGTTTTCCAAGCCGTACCAGCCCATCCTTAATCGATGGGCAAAGGGGGAGTTAACCCGGCAGCAGTTCATCGAGCAAACCCACTGGTATGCTAACTGGAAGTTCGATTATGCGCTTTATGAGGATCTTCTTTCATATGTGCGAAAGCACCGCATCCCCTTGTTCGGTTTAAATGTACCTTTTCACATTCCTTCCAAAGTGGCGGCCGGGGGCATTGATAATCTGCTTCCCGCACAAAAGGCACATCTTCCGGATACCATTGATACAACCAACCCTGAACATCGGAAATTTGTCAAATCCATCTTTGAAAAGCACCCCCGGCGCGGCTTAAAAAACTTCGAATACTTTTATGAGGCCCAGTGCGTATGGGAGGACACCATGGCAGCAGCCGTTTCGCAGAACTTAGGCGACGGCTGGATGGTTGTTTTTGCCGGCTCCGGCCATCTCCGGCATCATTATGGTATCCCCTTGCGGGCCTATAAGCGAAATTCCGTTCCCTATCGGACGGTGATACCGGTTGCTGCCGGAGAGATAGTTAAACCGGATCTGGCGGACTATATCTGGGTCACCGGCGGAGCGTCCGCTAAACCGCCGCACCCGATGCCGGGATCTGATTAAAACACAATATATTGAATTTCTTGTTGACTAAACCCTATATGTTGCGATATTTATCTATATAATAATTAGTCGGTTTATTCTCGCTTTCTATATCGAAGGATTGTTTTTTAACCTAAAGGGGATCGGATATGTTTGACAGCATCAAAAAACGAAACGGCCGAATTGTTAAATTTGACTCCTCCAAAATTACCGCCGCGATCGCCAAAGCCGGCAAAGCGACCGACGAATTTGGCGAAAAGGAGGCTAAAAACCTGACCCTGCGGGTCCTGACCCTGGCCCATGAGATGCCGTTAAATCACCCGCCGGAGGTGGAAGAAATTCAGGATATCGTGGAACGGGTGCTCCTGGATTCCCCGTTTCATAAGACCGCCAAGGCCTATATCCTTTACCGGGAACAGCACGCCCAGCTCCGCAACATCGCCACCAAGGCCCACGTGGAACTGGTGGAAAACTATGTCCAAAAACTGGACTGGAAAATCCGAGAAAACAGCAACATGAGCTATTCCCTACAGGGCCTGAACAACTACATCTCGTCGGATATCACATCGGAATACTGGTTAAACCGCATCTACCCGCCGGAAATCCGCAATGCCCATAAAAGCGGGGACATCCATATCCATGACCTGAGCCTGCTCTCGGTTTACTGTGTGGGGTGGGATCTTCAGGATTTACTGACGGTCGGATTCAAGGGCGTGCCCGGCAAAGTGGAGAGCGCCCCGCCCAAGCATCTGCGCTCCGCTCTGGGCCAAATCGTCAATTTTTTCTATACCCTTCAGGGGGAGGCGGCCGGCGCCCAGGCGGTCTCCAATTTTGATACGCTTTTGGCCCCATTTGTGCGATACGACAACCTATCCTTTAAAGAGGTCAAGCAGGCGCTTCAGGAGTTCGTTTTTAATATCAACATCCCCACGCGGGTCGGATTTCAGACGCCGTTTACCAATATCACCATGGACTTAACCGTTCCCAGCACCCTTAAGGATATGCCGGTGCTTATCGGCGGCGTGCATCAGGAAGAGACCTACAGCGAATTCCAGCATGAAATGGATATCCTAAACAGCGCCTTTGCTGAGGTCATGATGGAAGGCGATGCCAAGGGCCGGGTCTTTACCTTCCCGATCCCCACGTATAACATCACCGAGGACTTTAACTGGGATAACCCCACCCTGGAAAACCTCTGGAAAATGACCGGCAAATATGGAATTCCGTATTTCTCAAACTTTGTTAACTCGGATATGTCCCCGGAGGATGCCCGATCCATGTGCTGCCGCCTGCGACTGGATAACCGGGAACTGATGAAGCGCGGCGGGGGGCTTTTCGGCGCCAACCCGCTGACCGGCTCCATTGGGGTGGTGACGCTCAATCTCCCCCGCATCGGATATCTGGCCGAAAGCCGGGAAGATTTTTTAAACCGTCTGCACCGGCTGACCCATATTGCCAAGGACAGCCTTTCGGTGAAGCGGAAGGTGCTTGAAAAATTTACCGAACAGAACCTTTACCCCTATTCCAAATTTTATCTTCGCGCCATTAAGGAACGAACCAATACATATTGGAGCAATCACTTCTCCACCATCGGCATTATCGGCATGAATGAGGCCTGCCTGAATCTGCTGGGCGAAGATATCGGCACTGACGCCGGACATGCGTTTTCCGTTGAGGTACTGGATTATCTGCGCGGGATGATGGAAAACATTCAGGAAGAAACCGGCGAAATTTTTAACCTGGAAGCTACCCCCGGCGAAGGAACGGCCTACCGGCTGGCCATGATCGATAAGCACCAGTATCCGGACCTCCAGTGCGCCAATGAGGTCCAATACCACGGCGGCGCAGACCCCTTTTACACAAATTCGACCCAGCTGCCGGTCAACTACACGGATGATATTTTCGAAGCTCTGGAACTTCAGGATGATCTGCAGACCCGCTACACCGGCGGAACGGTATTTCATATTTTCCTGGGCGAGCGGGTGACCGATCTGGAAGCCACAAAATCCCTGATTAAACGGATCACGGATAATTTTCGGCTGCCGTACTTTACACTCTCTCCGACATTCAGCATCTGCGACAACCATGGGTATATCACCGGCTATCATGAAACCTGTCCGACCTGCCATGAAAAAACCGAGATTTATTCCCGGATCGTGGGCTACCTGCGGCCAATCAACCAGTGGAATAACGGCAAGCAGTCCGAATTTGAGATTCGCGAGACATTCGATCTGGAGCAAATCGAAGAGATTGAATATTCATAATGATCGGCGGCATCCAAAAGACCTCCCTCATCGATTATCCAGGTAAAGTCAGCTGTGTACTTTTTTTTACCGGATGCAATTTTAACTGCCCGTACTGTCACAACCCGGATCTGGTTCAGAGCAAAAACGGGCGGGCGGCCATAAACAAAAACCAGGTATTTGAGTTTCTTTCAAAGCGCCGCGGGCTCTTGGATGGGGTCGTTATCACCGGCGGCGAGCCGACCCTGCAATCCGATCTTCCGAATTTCTGTCACACCCTAAAATCCATGGGGTTCTCTGTCAAGCTGGACACCAACGGCTCCCGGCCGCTCATGCTCAAACACCTGATGGCCGATAAACTGATCGATTTCGTCGCCATGGATATAAAAACCGATCCCGCCCGATACACCCCCCTTATTTGCCGGGGGTGCCATTCTTCGGATATTATTGAATCGGTCCGGGCCATTCTGGCATCCGGTCTTGCCCATGAATTCCGGACCACCTGCGTCCTTCCCCTCGTGGATCAGGCGGCCATTGATATGATGGCCGAACTGATTCATGGGGCGAACCGTCACGCCCTTCAACGGGTTCAGCATGAATCCGTCAACGTCCTGCATCCTGAATTTTTCAAAACGCATGATTGGTATATCGATGATGCTCTGCTTGAACATTACCGATCCATTTTAGCCGGGCATGTGGGCACATGCGTCATCCGATAGCTATGCTGCCAGTGCCTGAATTTCCAGTTGACAGGGAAACTCGTCTTTCGGTATCTTTCCGTTAACGTGAAGTTTCAAAATCTTTTAATAGAAAGGAAAGATCAATGCTTGACCATCTTTTGCCTGAGGCATCAAAAAAAATCCGGGATGAAGCCCGGGATCTGGTAAAATGGGTTCCCCGTCAAATGATTCTTGATATGGATCAGGATAAAATCAAATTTCCAAAGGAATTCCTCCAGGAGGCGGGCAGGCGGAACCTTATGGGGTGCCGCTACCCTAAACAATGGGGCGGCCGGGATATGGATTGGGTCACCACTGTGGCGGTAATGGAGGAAATCGGGACCCTTGGCTACATATTCGCCTGTACCTTCGGGGTGGGCGCGGAACTCGTCTGCGATGCCATCATTCAGCATGGCACCGACCGTCAGAAGGAAAAATATGTAAGGCCCCTCCTTCAGGGCGACATGTTTGCCGCCGAATGCCTGACCGAACCCCGGGGCGGTTCGGATTTTTTTGGCACCACCACAACGGCGGCAGATAAAGGCGACTATTTTCTGGTAAACGGCCAGAAACGATTTATCGTGGGCGCAGAAGGGGCCGACTACTTTCTAGTTTACGCCAAAACCGATCCGGAAGCCAAACCCCATGAAGCCTTAACCTGCCTGATTGTGGACCGCAGTCCGGGTGTTGAAACCAAATATCTTTACGGCCTGATGGGCTGCCGGGGCGGCGGGGCCGGCCGTGTGGTATTCAAAGACGCGAAGGTGCCCAAAGAAAACGTAGTCGGTCAAGTCAACGGGGCCTATGCGGTTTTTAAGACCATGATGATTCCGGAAAGGCTGGGCACCGCGGCGATGACCATTGGCAGCGCCCGACCCGCCCTGGATGTGGCCACTGGCTACACCACCCGGCGCAAGGCCTTCGGCGCCACGATCAACAATTTTCAGGGGGTCAGCTTTCAGGTGGCCGAAGGCGCGATGCTGCTGGATGCCTGTCGATCCCTTATTTATACCACCGCCCGAGCAGTGGATGACAACGTCGAAGAGCACAGACTTCGCCGCATGATTTCAGAGGCTAAAAAATTTGTCACCGAATCCTGCCAAAAGGCCGCCAACAATGCCATGCAAGTAATGGGGGGCATCGGGTATACCAACATATTCCCCATTGAACGCATCGTTCGGGACCTGCGGCTTGCATCCATATGGACCGGTTCCAACGAGGTGATGGCCATGATTATTGCGCATGAGTGGTATCGGGAGTATTTTAATACCATAAAAGGGGGCGGCAGTATTCGGGATTATGAAAACGATGCGGCAGAGGCGGCGGCGCCGGATGAAAAAATCTATGAATAAACAGAAAAGGGGGATGCGTGCACTTGCTGTTAGATATCGTTAAAATCGTCGCCATACTGGCGGCAGCAGGGGTTCTGGGGCACTGGTTTTTAAAGGAAGTTAAACAGGCGAAGATGAAGGGCAGGCCGTGGTATACCCCCTATTTTTCGGTACCGGGCATTCTGATACTCATCGCTCTGCTGCTGCCGATTCTGGCGTGGCTGACCCACCACTAAAAGGCATCGGGTGGCGGCGCGTCATGGCACCGCCACCCGGGAAATAGGGTATCGTAGCTATAACAATTTCTTTTATAGCCTGCTGTCAGCTCAGCGTATCCTCCCCCAACTCTTTTTCCAGGAGTTCCCGATACCAGCAGGCGAACTCAAACATACCGACATACCGATCGTCCTCGTTCACAATGCCAAGGCATAACTCAAAAGCGCCCCGGCCGAATTCATTGGAATAGGTACTCTGCTCCCGGGATCTTAAAAACTGCTGCACCAGCATTTGCGTTGTCCGCCGGGTCCGGTCGCGGCGAATATCAATAGGATCTTTTGGCTTTAAAAACGGATCCCACTTTTCATATCCGCGCTTTAGCACTTGTTTCTGCCGGCGCGGCGACATTCGATCAAAAATCGCCTTTTTCAATCGTTCAATTTCTTTCGGATCCTCAGTCATTTTTCTCCCCTTCTGTATTTTCCTCAGATGGGCGCTTGCCGAGCCCGAGATATTCCTCATTATAATCGGTCAGCAGCGCCATGGACAACGGCACCAAAACATCCGCCATTTTTACATGCCGCGACTGAATCTCCTGAACGAATTCCGCGGAGATCGCCATTAGTTGATCATGGATCACATCCTGATTAAACGTAGGGTAGTTCTTGCCCTCCACAAATCCAGAATGGCCGCAGGTATGCCCTTTGCCGCCAATGGCCAGGGGAATCCCGTAGACCCGGCATGCAATCGGACGAAACGCATACAGATCGCAGCGGTTGTCATCATTTAGTAACGGGCACCTGATCCGTTCCCGCCCCATATCCTCTAACACTTTCTCTTCCCCTGTTCCATTTTGGGCCGACTGAAAAACATTTTTCTTTATCTTATAGATCTTGCGATCGGCCAGATTGGCCTTTTCCAGGAGCGGCTCCCGGTCTGCGCCGGTATACTGCTGTTTAAAATGATAGTTAATATACAACGCCTCAATCAACGTTAAATCAAACAGCGCATAACAGCAGTCCGCACACCCGGGGGCACACTTGACCTCCTCGGGGAACTGCGCCTTAACTTGCGCGAACGCCTTATCCGCCTTTTCTACGAGCGCCTCATACCGTTTAAAAAAGGGGGTAAAATCGATCTTCATAACTCGTCTTCCTCCGCATCGTTTATTGAATCGGCAGCGATCTCCTGCCGATAGGGTGCCGTGAAAGGCCCCCATGTTTCACGTGAAACATGGGGGTGTATTTATTTCCCAATACAAAACTGTTCAAAGATCCGATCCAGGATATCCGGCCGGACCTGCTCGCCGGTGATTTCCTGTATCGCCGACAGGGTTTCCTGCAAATCAATAACAATAAGATCCGGGGGCTGATTTTCAAGCATGCCCCTTTTAGCGATTTCAAGCGAGGCAAGGCTTTTCTCAAGTGCCTGCTTTTGCCTTAAATTGGGGACAATGTCATTGATGCCGGAGGCTTCCCAATCGTCCGCATAGGATGCCAGCAACGCCTTTACTCGGTCAACACCGCGATTATACTTGGCGGACACCCGAACAACCGGAAACGCTTCCCATCCCGCCGGCAGGGATAATTGCCCGGGCAAATCGATTTTATTTAGCACGAGCACGATATGTTTATGCTGGAATCGCTCCATAAATCCATCATACGCCGGTTCGATTGACTGATTTGTATCAATGACGAGCAAAATGACATCGGCGGCCTCAATACTGGCATAGGCCTTATCGATGCCTGCCCGCTCAATCGGATCAGGATTTTGACGAATACCAGCGGTATCCGTAATAACCACGGGCACACCGCCAATAATAACCCCATCCTCAACCAAATCCCGAGTCGTTCCTGGGAAATCTGTGACAATGGCCCGGTCCCGGTTGACCAGTCGGTTTAAAAGGCTAGATTTGCCGGCATTGGGGCTGCCGGCGATCACCACCTTAAGACCCTCCCGAAGCCAGCTACGGTCCGCGTGCTGCTGGACCAGCCGCCTGATGGGCGATATAACCAGCTGGTCCAGGCGTTCGGCGGCCGCCGCACCGGAAGGCCCCTCGGCCACATCTTCGGGGAAGTCAATCGCTGCCTCGAGTTCTGTTAGGATATCAAGCAGGGCATTCCGGAGGGATTCGATTTCTGATTTTAAATTTCCGTATAGCTGCTGAATAGCCAAATCGATGCCAGTGACAGACCGGGCATGAATCAGGTCAATCACTGCCTCTGCCTGGGTTAGGTCCATGCGTCCGTTCAAAAAAGCCCTTCGGGTAAATTCGCCGGGGCCAGCAAGCCGGACACCGCGGGATAGAAGCAGCTGCAGAATGGATTTTAATACCAGGGGCCCGGCATGCGCCTGAATTTCCGCCACATCCTCGCCGGTATAGGATGACGGGGCCCGCATGACCACAAGCATAACCGAATCGAGGAAACGGTTTGCCGCCGGGTCAATGATATGGCCATAGTACATTCGGCGCGATTCCGGGATCCAGCCCCGATCGGGGGTTTCCCCTTTTGCTGGTTTTCTTTGAAATATGGATAGGGCGGCATTGATGGCGGCCGGACCGCTGACTTTAATAATTCCGATGCCGCCATGTCCGGCAGGTGTGGCAATAGCGGCGATGGTAGCGGTATCCATAAAACCACCCGGTCGACTTTGCAAAAGCCGCGTTCTATTGGTTTTGCCGGGTACGCGTCCCGGCTTTTGCAGGGCCTTTCCGGCGTTTGGGCACGATCATCAGCTTTCGATAATAGCCGTCACCCACACTTTGCGTCCGAACCGACTTGTTATTTTTTAAGGCCAAATGGACGATCCGGCGGTCATGAGCGTTCATCCGGTTCATCGTCGACGGCTTGCCGGTCCGACGGGCTTTTTCTGCCAGTCGATTGGCTATTTCGGTTAACTCATCGCGCCGCGTCTCTAAATAGCCCTCCACATCGACCACGATCCGATACCCCTTGCCGCACTGTTTGTTAACGGTCTTATCTACGAGGTATTGCATCGCTTCCAGCGTCTGCCCCTTCCGGCCGATCAGAATGGCGGCCTCTCCGCCGCTAATATGAATCCGGTGGTGTTCATTGTCGCGATGGGTGGACACCTGGGCTTCAGGCGAAAGCAGGCTCAAAATCTGTTTTAACAGATCTTCGGCGACGCTAACCGCCTCGTCCGGCGCTATGGCCGTCGATTCGGAGGCGGGTTCGGTTTCAGGTTCGATTTTGGAGTTCGTTTCCGCAGAAGTCGGCTCGGCTTCGGGTGCCTCGCCAAAGGCCTCATTGATCAATGCATCAATGGCCGTACGGCTCTCATTTTCCTCTGTTTCGGCCTGAGGCGGGTATGTTGGGGCGCCTTCAGATGGGGCATCAGAAGACTCTACGGATCCAGCTTGAGGCGGCGTCGCCCGAATCAGGGCTTTCTTGGTGCGGACCAAACCAAAAATGCCGGTGGATCCATAAGAGATAATATCGTAAACCAGCGTTTCCTTAGTAACATTTAGTTCCTGGCATGCCTTTTCAACCGCTTGTTCGACACTTTTGCCCTCAAAATCCAGATAATCACTCATGAAAATGCCTCCATCTATACATGCTTTTTCGTGATATAGTATTGTTGGGCGATGGAAATCACATTGTTGACCAGCCAATAAAGGACCAAGCCAGCCGGGAAGTTGATAAAAATGACGGTTAATACCAGGGGCATCATCATCATAAATTTGGCCTGCGACGGATCTCCCGGCGGTGGGGATAGTTTTTGCTGAAGAAACATGGTCGCGCCCATGATAATGGTCAATACCGGTATCCCATAAGGCGGAAGCATTAACGGCACATTGATATCAAACTGGAATAATCGATCCGGGGCTGACAGGTCGTTGATCCATAGCATAAACGGGGCATGGCGCAATTCGATGGCCTCATAGAGCATCCGGTAGAATGCAATAAATACCGGGATTTGAACCACCATCGGCAGACACCCGCTCATCGGGTTAACCTTGTAGGTCTTATACAGCCGCATGACCTCTTCGTTCATCTTCTTCTTATCATCCTTATATTTCTTTCGGATATCGGCCATCAACGGCTGCAGCTTCTTCATCTCCGCCATGGATTTATAGCTTTTTGAGCCCAAAGGCCAGAAAATGATCTTAAATAGGATGGTCAGCAGAATAATCGCCACACCGTAGTTGGCAATCAGATGATCATGGATAAAGTTCATCAGCCAAAGGCAGGGCTTGGCAATAATATCAAAGAACCCGAAATTAATCGCCGCTTCCAGGTTGTTCTCGTACTGGCGTAGGGTAGGCATCCGCTTGGGACCGAAATAAAGCGAAAAATGAGCCGTATCCTGGGTTCCCGCCAAAATCTTCTGAACCGGATGCATATAATTGACTGTCAACATATGGGAGTCCGGGTCATGCCCCAGCGTAAAGCGGGCTTCATCAGTATCTTGCGGCACAGCCACGGTCATGAAATAACGGTCGCATATGCCCGCCCATTGAATACGGCCCGAATACGTGTCCTTTTCTTCAATGTCACCAATATCGATCTCTTCCAGACCCCCGTTGATATAGGCGAAAGGGCCTTCAAAGGCGAACCGGGAGCGATCCTTGTCCATCGGGTTTTGCAGGGTTAAAATCAGATCATCGGTAATCGGCCGATCGGACAGGTTTTTGATCACCACGCTCAAGTTAATACGATAGCTCTCCGGAAAAAAGGTGTATTGCTTTTCAATGACGATACCTCCCGGAGACTCCCAGAAAAACGAGATGGACTGCGGGGTCTGGCCGACGGCCAGTCTGTCCCCGCCGTAATTGGTGGTAAAGCGGGCATTCGCCCATTTGTTCGGCGCCGAATCCAGAAAGCGCACCAAGGCCGTCCCCGCATGATTTTCCTGGGGGATCAATTGCTGCAAAGGCGCATTTGACCCCACATCCTTTCGGTAATTCTTCAGTACAAAACTGGTTAAAGCCGCCCCTTTTTCAGAAATTTCCGCCGAATAGAGCGAAGACTGAATGGTGACGGCGTTAAATGCCTTCTCCGGAATCTTCTGGTCTGTTTGGCTGACGTCGGCGCCGGATGGTTCCGGTCCTTCAGCCGGCGCGGATTCACCCGGTTTTTTTTGCGTTTCAACTGGTTTATCAGATGTCTGCGGGGGGGGCGGTTGATGGCTTACAAAAAAGACTTCCCACAGAAAAAAAATGAAAATTGAGAGCACAATTGCCAAAAATAAACGCCATTGTTCCATAAATTACTCCTGCCCGAATAGCATATTCCCTGCTGCCCTAATCCCGATCCGTGCAACTCGATCAGATTGTTTTCAAACCGAAAGACGCCAAGGCTTGGGCAAGGGAAGGTACGATTGATGAAGGCTGAAATAAATAAACACCTGCCGGGTAAAAGAGGCCGCCTTGCCTGAAAATGACGGTTTCCCTCGAAGCTTCAGCTATTCGCTATTCGCCTCTTGCGGCAAGGCCACGTGGCTGAAAACCGGAACCATATGACCCATGCCGCCGCCGGCACAGCTGTTTAAAATATTCCATGGTTTCGGAAAAACCAAAGCCGATTTTACTTTTCACAAACGACTGGGTGAACTCGGAAAATAATGCGCGGATTGGATCATGGGACAGGATCCACCCCCCCGGGGTGAAACGGATGACATTTAAGAATCCGCTTGACGGCGAGAATTGAACCCTTTATCGTGCCGTGGCGGCTAACCGCTTCATAGGCATATCGGGAGCAGGATGGATAAAAGCGGCAAGCCCCTCCCAATACGGGTGACAATATCACCTGGTATAACCTTATTAAGAATAAAATAAAGAACTTAATTGCTACCCCGCCTTATTCTGAAAAAAAGCCGCGCCAATAAGTCATGCACCTCGGGTGCGGTTAACTTGGCGGCTGCCGGTTTGGCAATAATGTTAATGTCCCAGTTGGCTTCAAGCGCAGATCGGTTTTTCCGAAAAAATTCACGGATCAATCGCTTTAACCGATTTCGGGTAACCGCTTTTCCCACGCGCTTGGATACCGTAATTCCCAATCGGGGGTGATCCTGCCGGCCCACCTGATAAATAATGATAAAATAGGTATCCTGTACCTTTTTGCCGGCTTTTGACAGAGATAAAAATTCGGCCCGTTTCAGCAGCCGATCCGAGTGGCGAAACCCCTCGCTTTTATCCGATGTTCCCCGGTTTTCAGAAACGCCCAAAATAACGTCCGACAGCACCCGTAAATCAATTAAACTGATATTTCCGTTAAGCCCCCATCTTAAGCGATGAGTCGTTTCCTTCCTTTGGCCCGCCGGCGATTCACCACGCGCCGGCCCTGCTTGGTGGACATTCTTTTTAAAAATCCGTGTCTTCGTGCCCGTCGTAATCGGCTGGGTTGGTATGTCCGTTTCATGCCTTCATACTTCCTTTAAGATATATTATGCCACTGACTGTTTGATAAAGTAAATTTGTAAAAAAATCATATTTTATTTAATTTTGTCAAGTACTATTTCATATTGGCCCAATCAGCCGGCCCCCCTATAGACCTCGATAATGTTATACTCCTCCAAATGATAGCCCTCCATCGGATATATGATCACCTGACGCTCTAACTTCTTTTCAAGCAGATTGATAATATTGCTGGCTTCCCCCAATAGCAAATCCGCGATTTCCGGATGTACCCGCAGACTGATCCGGTCGCCCGCAATGTCCTGGGACAGGCGCACCACCTCCCGATAAATATTATTGCATATGGTCTGACGGGACAACAACACGCCCTCACCGTCACAGTAAAAACAGGGTTCGCAAAGCATCCGGTTCAAGGACTGGACAATCCGCTTCCGGGTCATTTGGATCAGCCCCATATCCGACATGGGCAGAACATTGGTTTTGGCCTTATCCTTTTTTAACGCCTCCTTTAAGGCGTTAAACACCTTTTCCTGATTGGATTTGCGCTCCATATCGATAAAATCGATGATGATAATCCCACCGAGGTTCCGCAGGCGGATCTGATAGGCGATCTCCTTGACCGCCTCAAGATTGGTCTTTAAGACCGTTTCCTCAAAGTTATGCTTGCCCACATACCGGCCGGTATTGACATCAATGGCCACGAGCGCTTCGGTCATTTCAATCACAATGTAGCCGCCGCATTTGAGCCAAACTTTTTTCTTCAAAGCCCGGACAATATCGCCTTCCAAATTGTAGGCGTCAAATATCGGCTCTGTCCCGGTATAAAGGGTCACCGCGCATTTTAGCCGGGGCATGAACTTTTCGATAAAAGAGAGCACAGAATGGTAAACATCCGGCGAATCAATGGTCACCCGGTCGGCATCATGGGTCAAAAGATCCCGGACGCTCCGAAGGGTGACCGTCAGTTCCTCATGCAATAGGGCGGGCGAGCCCATGGCCTGATATTTCTGTTGAATATCCGCCCACAGGTTAACCAGAAACTCCATCTCCTGGGCCATTTTTTCCTCGGAAATGCCCTCGCCGGCAGTCCGCACAATGTAGCCGAAGCTGCCGATCCGCAGCGATTGAGCCAAATCTTTCAGCCGCAGGCGCTCGGCTTCATTGGTGATGCGCCGGGAAATGCCGACATGATCAACCGTGGGCATGAGCACCAGAAACCGGCCAGGCAGGGAAATAAATGTCGTCAGCCGCGCCCCCTTGCTTCCAATTGGCGAGCGGGCGATCTGTACCAGAATTTCCTCGCCCTCTGAAAGCAGCTCTTCGATGGACGGCTTAGCCGGCGGAAGCTCTTTTTCAGGTCTTTCAAAGTCCAGCTTATCAGCCGCCGTATCGCCAGGCGTCGTATCCGCCGAATCATCAAAGGCGGATTCACCCGTCGTCCGCCCATTAATAATATCATCCACATAAATAAACGCCGCCTGCTGGAGGCCGATATCCACGAATGCCGCCTGCATGCCCGGCAGTACGCGTTGAATTCGCCCCTTATAGACATTTCCGGCGATATTATATTCATCGCTTCGCTCAACAAAAAGCTCAACAATCACCCCGTCTTCCAGCAAGGCAACCCGAACCTCCGGCCCAACCGAATTGATGACAATCTCTTTTTCCATATCAGACAATCTGAATCCTCCTGACTAGATTGGGGATGATTCCGTTTCTGCCGGAAACTTAACAATTTTTAACCGCTGAGCAGATGCATCTGTCAAGCCGAATATCGCCTGGGCCGCTTCCCCCGGCCGAATGGTCTGCCCCGGAAGACAATTTAGGCTAAGAACCAGACGGCTTGCGCTTTCAAGCCGGATATCCTGAACAACCTCCACCAGATCGATCTCCAGCGTGCGTCCCTTCTGAGTTTGACGCGTTACCCGAAAGCTGTCTGCTGCTTTAAATTGATCAAGGGCGGCCGCGTCGAACTTCCCATCTTTTCGGGCTATTTCATACAACCGGACCCGCTCCGGCTTCGGGCCGGCTTTGGGCGGCACTTTCTCGCAGCCGATCAGCGACAACCCCGGCGGCAGTTCCTGATTGACTTCCCGGATGGCTTGGTCGCAGTCAATCTCCTGGGTAACGGTCAAATAAAACGCTTCACATCGGCTTTCCACTCCCACCGGGATGGCTTCATGAAAAGAAAGCTTGGGTTTTGGATGAAACCCCTGAGTATATTTCATGCCGATGCCCGCCCGCCGCAAGGCCCGAAGAAAAATATGGATCAATTCCAACTGGCCGAAATACTTAGCTGATTCAAGCTTTGCATACCGCATTCGGAGGCGATTTTCAACGATTGATTCGGCATCGGCCTTTTCTTCTGCCGGCAGGGGTTCCGAAATAATGAGTTTATCAGACGCCAACTGCGGGCGGATGGATTCGAAATCACAAACCCCGCATGCATGGCAGTCGTCAAACCGACAATCGCCGGTGGCGGCTTCGCTTAACGCCTTCTCGCATTCTTCCGTTAAAAAGCTTTTATCGATACGGCAGTTAATCCTGTCCCAGGGCAGCGGCTCATCAAATGATCGGGATCGGCCAATAAAAAAATCGATGTCTACTCCGGTATCCCGGCAGGCGGCAAGCCACGCATCATAGTCAAACGTATCCGACCAGCCATCAAACTGGCAGCCCTTCTGGTATGCGGCCTCCAAAAGATCCGCCAGCTGCCGATCCCCCCTAGCCCACAGGCCCTCCAACCGGCTTACCTCGGGGTTCTGCCACTTAAAATGGACGCCCGGAAGCTTCAACCGATGATGCAGGAAATCGATGATCTTGCCTGCCTCCTCAACCGGCAGTTGGGGCTGCCATTGGAAAGGCGTATGCGGCTTGGGGATAAATGTCGCCACACTGACGTTAATCGTGGCCTTACGGCCGGCAATCCCCTTTTTCCGCCGAATCTTTTGGACCAGCGCCACAATGGCGTCAATATCTTCTTTTGTCTCCGTCGGCAGACCAATCATGAAATAGAGCTTAACCGTCCGCCACCCCAGGGAAAAAGCCTGGGTTACGGTATCCAGGATTTCCGCCTCTGAAATGTTTTTATTAATGATCCGCCGAAGGCGCTCGCTGCCCGCCTCCGGTGCGATGGTGAATCCGGTTTTTCGGACTTTTTTGACAAGTTCCATCATTTCCGGCGTCAAGGTGCCGGCCCGAAAAGATGGCAGAGAGATCGCCACCGGATCCGATGGGTGCCTGAGGATCAATTCCTTCATCAACGGTGTCAGACAGCTGTAATCCCCGGTACTCAATGACAAAAGCGAAACATCCTCATAACCGGTCCGGCGAAGGGCGGTTTCTGTTAAATCCTGAAGGTTCTTGAGGGATCTTTCGCGAACCGGCCGGTAAATCATGCCCGCCTGGCAGAAGCGGCAGCCCCGGGTGCAGCCACGGGCCAGCTCAATCCGGAGTCGATCGTGAATCGGTTTGCCGAAAGGGATAATGGGACGATCCGGAAACCGGGCGTCATCCAAATCCGGGACAATGGCCCGATTGACCGAATGGTAGCCGGCAGCCTTGGGCGTAAGCTGCTGAAACCCCATCGCATCCCAGTTCGGCTCGAAAAACGACGGTATATAGACACCCGCAATCCGGGACCATGCCTGAAGCAGCGCACCTTTTTCGCCTTTGCCGGCTGCCGCCCAATCCATCCAGGCCCGGGCCATTGCCAGGATCACCGACTCCCCGTCGCCAACTACCATGGCATCAAAAAACTCGGCCATGGGCTCCGGATTGCACGTGCAGGGCCCGCCCGCAATGATCAGCGGATGCGATGCGGTCCGCTCACTTTGCCGAAAGGGGATGTTGGCCAAATCCAGCATGGCCAGGACATTGGTGAAATTCAGCTCATAGAGAAGCGAAAATCCGATGATGTCAAAATCAGCCAGGGGCGTTTCGGTCTCCAGGGAAAAAAGCGGCAGGCTCTCCCGGCGGAGACAGGCCGCCATATCCAGACCTGGCGTAAACACCCGTTCGGCGGCGATATCCGGCTCATTGTTCAGGATATGGTATAAAATCTGAAGGCCGAAGTGGGAAGTTCCGATATCATAAAGATCCGGAAACGCCAAGGCAAACCGAAGTTTCACCGCATCCGGCGATTTCTTGACGGTATTAATTTCAGAGCCGAGATACCGGCTGGGTTTGGCAACCAGCGGTCGTATATCATCAATCGTGGGGGTATTCATCAATTACTGCATACTGGCCTGGACAAACTCCAGGGTCTGGCGGACGTCTTCCTGGAAGAAACAATTAAGCCCCGCGTGCCAGTTTTCCGTATCAAGCTTTTGGCGGATGCGGCGGGCGGTGTCCAGCTTCAACAATTCCTTCATCCGCATAAAGGGCCTGTTGGGGGTATCGATCCACTGGGAGACCACCTGTTTGGCCCGGTCCAACAGTTCCCCTTCCTCAACCACCTCATCGACTAAAGCCATTTCTTTGGCCTTGTGGACATCCACCATTTGACCGGAGAACATGACATCCCGGAACTTCAGATTGCCGTCAAAGCCGAACCGCATCACCTCGTGCTGGGCGATGGTCAACGGAAGCCCGATTTTGATCTCGCTCATGCCGATCTTGATTTTGGGATGGTCCTTGACGATCCGGTAATCCGCGGCCATGGAATAGATCAGGCCGGCAGCCGCGGCATGGCCGTTAATCGCCGAGACGACCGGCTTGCTGCAGGTAAACAGGGATAGCAGCACGTCCTCTTCAAAGGCAAAAAACGCGGTCGCATCCTCAAGGTCCTTGAAATTGATAAAGATCGGCAGATCAAAACCGCTTGAGAAAAAGCGGCCTTCGCCGGTCAGGACCAGCCCCTTGGGGGACGGATTGTTGTTGACCGTCCGGATAATTTCATGGAGCTCTTCCAGCATCGGCCGGTTAATGGGATTGGTTTTCGGATTGTTTAATTTGACTATCTGAATGTCATCTTCGATATAGGATTCAAGCATGGCACCTCCCCGCTGTGTTGGAAATTTCTGTTTTTAAATAAAAAACTCTATTTATGGGAAACTGCTTTCCCGTGTCAAGCAAGAATAAACTCGTCCCATGGCAAATTCTGATTCACCGGTTGGCTTGGAATTGACATGGCCCTGGCATTTCTATTATAACCAACAACCACTTTGCTACTGATATTAAACTAAAAAGGATCGCGCTATGATTCGGATTAATGAGAACTATCTAAAACTGCAGGCCTCCTATCTGTTTGCCAATATCGCCAACAAAATAAATGCCTATCAGAAAGCCCATCCGGACACCGAAATCATTAAGCTTGGGATTGGCGATGCCACCCGCGCCTTGCCGCCGGCCTGCATTGCGGCCTTTCACCGGGCCGTGGATGAAATGGCCGAGGACGCCACATTCCGAGGGTATGGCCCGGAACAGGGGTATCCGTTTTTACGGGAAAAAATCGCGGCCGAGGATTTTCAGGCCCGGGGCGCGGATATTGCCGCGGATGAAATCTTTATCAGCGACGGGGCCAAATGCGATACCGGCAATTTTCAGGAAATTTTGGCCGGCGACATTAATGTGGCCCTGCCGGATCCGGTCTATCCGGTCTATCTGGATACCAATGTGATGGCCGGTCGAACCGGTGATAAACAAAACGGCCGGTATGAGCATATCCACTATATGGAATGCACCCCGGAAAACGGGTTTATTCCGGACCTGCCGCCGGCCAAGATTGATCTCATCTACCTGTGTTTTCCCAATAACCCCACCGGCGCCATGGTATCCAAATCGACGCTGTCCCAATGGGTTGAATTTGCCAGGGAGAACAAGGCCCTGATCCTCTACGACGCGGCCTATGAAGCCTTTATCACCGATGACACCCTGCCGCACTCCATTTACGAAATCGAGGGCGCCCGGGAAGTGGCCGTGGAGTTCCGAAGCTTTTCCAAAACCGCCGGCTTTACCGGCACGCGCTGCGCGTTTACCGTGGTTCCCAAGGGCTGCATGGCCTATGATTCGAACGAAAACGCCCACTCCCTGCACGCCCTTTGGAACCGCCGCCACTCGACCAAATTCAACGGTGTCTCCTATCCGGTTCAGCGGGCCGCGGAAGCGGTTTACAGCCCGGAAGGCAAGCAGCAGGTCAGAGACGTCATCGATTTCTACATGAACAATGCCGCCCGTATTTGCGAAGGAATCGATGCCCTGGGCTATGACTACGTGGGCGGCACCCATTCGCCCTACATTTGGATCAATACCAAAGCCGATTCCTGGGAATTTTTTGACATGCTCTTAAACAAAGCGGGCGTGGTCTGTACCCCCGGCCTTGGGTTCGGCACCTGCGGGGAAAAGTTCATCCGGCTCTCCGCATTTAACAGCTATGAAAACATCGAAGCCGCGATGAACCGGATACGCGAGGCGGTGCGGATTTGATCAGCAGGATTCCGATATCCCCACCTGCCGGCAGATTCTGCGGCACAGATCCGGATGATAGCGCATCGCTTGACCATCCAATGCGATGACAGGCACCGCTCCGATCAGAGAATTGGTAAGAATCACCATATCCGCGGAGAGAAGATCAGCGGGCATTAACCGCTGATCTTCTATTTCATACCCCATTTGGGTCAGGCCGTCGCGTACCTGTTTTTGCATCACGCCCTTTAGTACATGGGAAGAAGCCGGGACATATGCGGTCTGCCCCTTAACCATCAACATATTGGCAGTATTTGTCTCCGAGGCGCTGCCGTCCGGATTCATGATCAGGGCTTCGTCCGCCGCGTTTTCCGCCGCCCATTTTCCGGCCAGATAATAATACAGATAGTTCATGGACTTAAAATCCGCCAGGGGCGTGTGCCGGGCATATGGATAGGTGACCAGGGACAGTCCCCCATTTTCCGAAATTGATGCTCGCCGGACATAGGGCCGGGCGGTCACCACCAGCTGATGGTCATACGGCGGCTGCGACCGGCTCCCCCGGGTCGCCATCAGCTTTACCGCCGCGGGAGTCTCCGAGAGCCTGTTTTTTTTGATGACCTGAGCGATAATATCGGCCCATGTCACATCCGGCAGCGGGGTTTGAAACAGGTGCTGCCAGCTGTGATTGAACCGCTGAACATGCTCGGCCAAAAACTCCGGCGTGCCATTTTCTACCCGTATAGTTTCAAAGAAGCCGAACCCGTATTGCAGGCCGAGATCAGATATAGGGATGCCGGCATCGGCAAAGGCCTCGATCCGCCCATTTTTCCAGATATAATTTTTTGCCGGCGGGGGGTTCTGTTCACCTGCCAGGGTATTCATAATTGACCGCCCTTTATCCAGGGTTTCCTGATACTCATTTTCCGGCTCCGAATCATAGACAATGCCCCCGCCCACAGAGAAAAGGAGTTTGTCTGCGGTAATGGTGGCGGTGCGAATGGCGATGGAAAGATCCATGGTATCATGAAAGCTGATGTATCCGACAGATCCGGTATAGATATGCCGCTGACAGGGCTCCAGTTCATCGATTATTTCCATGGCCCGGATACGCGGGCACCCGGTAATCGAGCCTCCCGGAAAAACCGCTTTAATCAAATCAACCGGGTCCATACCGTCCCGAAGCACCCCGGTGATAATGGAAACCAGATGAAACACATTCACATAGGCTTCGACCCGCTTGTGTTCCGCCACTTGGACGCTGCCGGCCCGGCACACCCGGCCGAAATCGTTTCTCAGCAAGTCCACAATCATGGAAAGCTCCGCCTCGTCCTTGGCGCTTTCACATAGGGCCTCTTGCATGGCCTGGTCTTCTGCCGCTGTCCGGCCGCGGGGCCGGGTGCCCTTGATCGGCCGGGTCTCAACCTGTTTCCCGGCTTGCCGGACAAACCCTTCCGGAGAGGTGGAAACGATATGATGATCGCCGGCATGAATATAGGCATAAAACGGGGCGGGGGCCGCCGCATAAAGCGTTCTAAAAAGGCTGAAGGGGCTGCCTTGAAAATCGGTGTCAAAGCGCTGGGCCAAATTGGCCTGATAAATGTGGCCTGAGACAATATATTCCTTGATCGCTGCTACAGCGGAGAGATACGTCGGCTTGGCCATTCCCGGCCTGAAACCGCCGGAACTGGCAAAGAGGGAATCGGTTGTTCGCTTGGAATTATTGGATATTTCTTTGCCGGAGGCCGCCGGCCGGCCGTCTATTTCCGGTACGCACTGCCAGAAAGTGTCCGCCTGCCGGTCATAGATAACAATGACGGACGGCGCATACAGGCACAGGTGGGGCAGGGATAAATCATTCACCGCGGTCCGCGGCAATTTTTCGATATAATCCTTTAGATCATAGGAGAGATACCCAAAAAGCCCGGATTGGATCGGAAGATGCGTATCCCGGGGGGATATGGCGAAATAATCCAGGATCAAGCGCAGCGCATCGAACGGGTCGGCGTCAAATATGTCGGCCGCGTTGTCTGCGGCCAGCTCAAACCGCCGGCCATAGGCTTTAACCGTAAGCCAGGGCTTTGCAGCCAGCAAGTGAAACCGCGCACAGTCAGATTCTCCGCCGCTCATCAAGGCCACCGTGCCGCAATTATCGGCAACCGCGGCAGCCATTTCGATAAATCCCATCATGGGATTTATTTTTTTGATCTGAACCCCGGTCATCCGACCCAGATGATGGTTCAGCCAGTTTTCGATTGCCTGTGCCATTTAGGCCGCACTGCAATCATATGCGGGGGCTACTGCCCCATAGGAAAGAAAATTCGCCACCAGTGCCTGCCCGTCATCGGTCATAAAGCTTTCCGGATGAAACTGCAACCCAAAGACCGGATAGCAGGGATGCGCAACGCCCATAATAATGCCGTCCGGGGTCCATGCAGTAATTTCAAGTTCGCCGGCGGCGGAAACTTTTACCATCAGGGAATGGTACCGGGCGGCGGCAAACGGGGAGGGCATGGCCCTGAAAAGTCCGCTCTGATGATGCAAAATTCGGCTTTTTTTCCCATGTACCGGCACCGGCGCCGGAACGGTTTGACCGCCCATGACCTCGTTGATGCACTGCATGCCCAGGCATACGCCAAGAACCGGAATGATGCCGGCAAACCGCCGAATCAATGCCATAGATACGCCGGCATTTTCAGGATCCCTGGGCCCCGGACTGATAAGCAGATAGGCGGGGGTCATTTCGACTGCCTGTTCAACGGTGATCCGGTCGTTCCGGAAAACCCGGACATCAAGTACATACCGCATAAACATCTGGACCAGGTTATGGGTAAAGGAATCATAGTTATCAACCACGAGCAGGGTTTCCATTCCGCTCATCTGCCATCCGGTTTCATCTGGTTAAAAGGGGCCAAAAATAAAAAACGCCACCCAGGATGAGCCTGGGTGGCGTTTGCCTATTACATAACTCATAAACAAAAGAAATTTATAGCCTGCTTCACCCCTACAACAGGTCACCCCCCTGATCAACTAATTTTTCAAAAAAATTCCAAGACCCTGTGAATCAGCTTGACAAGCAAGTCCAATTTCCTTATAAAATCAAAATATTATTGGCAAATCGGGCCATTAAACCCACATGCCGAATGTTTTAAAGCATTTAAGGATCCACCAATGAAATCCGTATTCATCATCCTATTTATTAGTTGCCTTTTTGTCGTTTTTGGGTGTCATACCTTTCAAACCGCCTATTTCGGCGTTGAAGACGAAGCGATCCATACCCCCGCGGATTTTGGCAAAACCCGGAAATTTATAGAAAAAGCCAAACAGCATGGGGATTCGCTCTATGCGGAAAATCAGGTCGACAAAGCCATGGAACTCGGCAAAACCGCTTCGATCACCTATTGGGAATGCTATGAACAGGAAGCCAAGAATATTTTGGCCCTCGCCCGGCAGGCCGCCCTAAATGCAGAGGCTTTTTATCCCCAACCCGCGCCTCCGGCCACCCACCGGATGAACGCCCTTGCCGATGCACCGGATTCCCCTGAAACAATTAATGCAGCCGCCCCCTACGCCGAATTGGAAGCCCCATTGCCGAAACTGCAAATTGAAGGCGCAGATGAAGCCCCGGAGACCGAATTGGCATCCGGAGCAGATACTGAACCCCAAAAAATTCAGCCTGAAACCGCCAAACCCCAGACCGAACAGGCAGAAATCACGGCACCGGAACCGGATCCGGGACAGCCGTCATACGGCATTCAGGTCGCAGCCCTCAAAAAAGCCGATAATGCGGATTTTGTTGGGGAAAAGTATACTGCCAAAGGCTACCCGGTCTATCAGCAGAAAGCTGAAGTTGACGGCGTCACCTGGTACCGCGTCCGCCTTGGGCCTTATGGGGATAAAGAAAAGGCGGAAAAAATCTTAGAGCAGATAAAATCCAGCGGTTTGGCAGAAGACAGCTTCCTGATCCAGGAACCCTGATGATCCGGACGGCCCATTATTGCACCCAAATTAAACGATTTACGCTTAGCTTTTATCCCGACCGAATACCGCTTTTACCCGTTTAATGGAGAAACGACCCGTTCCCTGTTAAAATCGCCACCCTCGACAGCCGCCAATTAATGATAATAGTTTACCCTTTCCGGCGAGATACAACCGGTTGTTTTTTCCATTGACATCAAACCGGATACGGGCTTATCGCTTAAATTTTACGGATAATTATTTCTTCAGCCGGTTTTTTTGGTAGACTATCATAAATATAGGCCGTAATAAGCCATCCATTAAGTAAAAGGAGCGATTTTGGGTTGACCGAAACAAACCTTGATAAACTCAATCAATTTTATGATCAGTTCACGGGCGCAGACCACGTCCTTGTCGTGATCAATGCCGATCCGGATGCCATCGCCAGCGCTATGGCCGTCAATCGGCTGCTCTGGCGGCGGGCGACCAATGTGACCATATCCAACATCAACACCATCACCCGGCCGGATAACATGGCCATGATCCGACTGCTGGACGTGACCCTGATCCATCTGTCCAAGATCGATTTTCATTTTTATAACAAATTCGTCATCGTTGACTCCCAGCCGGTGCATAATGAAAGCTTTGCCAACATCGCGTTTACGGCGGTTATTGATCATCATGAGGACTCCGGGTGCCGCCTGCCCTTTAAGGATATCCGGCCGGATTACGGGGCCACGGCCACCATTATGACCGAATACCTGCGGGCGGCAAAAATCAAGCCCTCCAAACTCCTTGCCACCGGCCTGTTTCATGCCATTAAAACCGATACCGGCAATTTTGAACGAAATGCCACAAATGCGGATATCCGGGCATTCCAGTATCTGTTCACCCATTCCAATATCCATCTGGCCCGGCGCATGGAGCAGGTGGATCTGCGGATTGAGTTTTTGGAATATTTTAAAAAGGCCCTGGACAGCTATGCATTAAACCAAAACCGGATTTTTGCCCACTTAGGCGACTTGAAAAATCCGGACGTGTGTGTTTTAATTGCTGATTTTTTCATGCGCATCAATATGGTGACCTGGAGCATGGTCTCCGGGGTTTTCGAAAACCGGCTGATCATCGTCATCAGAAATGACGGGCTTCGAAAAGACGCCGGAAATGTCGCCAATCAGCTATTCGGCGCGCTCGGACCGGCCGGCGGGCACAAGAACATGGCCCGGGCAGAAATACCGTTCGATAACTTAAAAGCCGAACTCAATGAGTCGGCGCCGAACGCCGTAAGCAACTGGATAATCGAAAAATTCAGCGAAATCGATTGATATGCCGCCAAACAACCACCCCCTGCGGGTAACGATCCTTGGCTCCGGCACCTGTGTGCCCTCTTTGGAAAGAAGCGCCTGTTCGGTGCTGA
This sequence comes from Desulfosalsimonadaceae bacterium, assembly GCA_035312245.1. Lineage (GTDB taxonomy): Bacteria > Desulfobacterota > Desulfobacteria > Desulfobacterales > Desulfosalsimonadaceae > M55B175. The sequence continues at coordinate 950 of DATGCF010000241.1, read as the reverse complement.
TCACTTTTGATGATACGGTTTTTCTGCTCGACTGCGGCCCCGGTACCATGCGGCGGCTGCTTGAGGCCGGGATTTCCATTTTTGACGTGACCCATCTGGGGGTCAGCCATTTCCATCCGGATCATACCGGTGAATTGGTCCCGTTTCTTTTTGCCAATAAGTATCCGGACGGCAGCCGGCGGAAAAAACCTCTGTCCCTGATCGGCGGACCGGGGTTTAAATCCTTTTTCAATCAGTTAAGCGCGGTTTACGGTGACTGGATTGATATGGCGGGAAAGCGCCATCTGATTGAAATGGCCCCAGCCGCCACGCAACAAAAGCTCCCCGGGTTCCTGCTTCAAACCGCGCCGATGGCCCACCGGCCGGAAAGCATCGCCTTTCGGATCAACGCGGCAAACGGAAAAAGCATCGTCTACTCCGGGGATACGGATGAAAGCGAAAACCTGGTGGCGCTTTCCGCCGGGGCTGATGTATTGATATGCGAGTCCGCCCTGCCGGACGAATTAAAAGTGGACGGCCATCTAACCCCTTCGCTGGCGGGCCAAATCGCCAACCGGGCCGGGGTCAAAAAACTGGTGCTCACCCATTTTTATCCGGAATGCGAGGCGGCGGATATTGAAACCCAATGCCGATCGACCTACGCCGGACCCCTGGAATTGGCCCGGGATCTCTTGTGTTTGACCCCTGAAGGAGCTGCATGAAATACTATCCGGTTAATTTGAATATCAACGGCCGAAATTGTCTGGTTGTGGGCGGGGGCGGGGTGGCCTCCCGGAAAGTCAAATCGCTTTTGGACTGCGGGGCAAAAGTGACCGTGGTCAGCCCGGCCTTTGCCGAAACCCTGCAAAAAATGGCGGATCATCCCCGCGTCAATTTGGTTCAGCGCCCCTATGCGGCGAACGATCTGGACGATATGTTTCTTGTCATCGGCGCCACCGACGATATGGCCT
>DATGCF010000240.1:0-15723 GCA_035312245.1 Desulfosalsimonadaceae bacterium | reverse complement strand
GGTGTTTGAAGTCAAGTCGACCCATGGCGATACCCACTTGGGGGGGGACGACTTTGATCTCCGGCTGATCGACTATCTGGCCGATGAGTTCAAGAAAGATGCCGGCATTGACGTCCGCAATGACAAGATGGCGCTGCAGCGGTTATAGGAAGGCGCGGAAAAGGCCAAAATGGAGCTTTCCACGGCGCTTCAGACCGATGTGAACCTGCCGTTTATCACCGCTGACGCAAACGGCCCCAAGCATTTAAATATTAAGATTACCCGGGCCAAACTTGAGGCCCTGGTGGAAGATCTGCTGAACAATCTTGAGGGCCCCTGCAAAACCGCATTAAACGATGCCGGGTTAAAAGCCGATGATATCGATGAGGTGATCCTTGTCGGCGGCATGACCCGGATGCCCGCAGCGCAGGAGCGGGTCAAGAAGATTTTCGGGAAAGAGCCCCACAAGGGGGTCAACCCGGACGAAGTGGTGGCCATTGGCGCAGCCATTCAGGGCGGTGTGTTAAAGGGTGACGTCAAGGATGTGCTTCTTCTGGATGTGACCCCGCTGTCCCTGGGTATTGAAACCCTGGGCGGGGTGATGACCAAGCTGATTGAGAAGAACACCACCATCCCGACCCGAAAGAGCCAGATTTTCTCGACGGCCCAGGATAACCAGCAGGCGGTGACCATTCATGTGCTCCAGGGTGAGCGTGAAATGGCTCAGCACAATAAGACGCTCGGCCGGTTTGAGCTGACGGACATTCCGCCGGCACCGCGCGGTGTGCCGCAGATCGAGGTAACCTTTGACATTGATGCCAATGGCATTGTCCATGTCTCGGCACAGGACAAGGCCACCGGCAAAGAGCAGTCCATTCGGATTACCGCATCCAGCGGCCTGTCCCAGGAGGAGATCGATCAGCTGATCAAGGATGCGGAGACGCATGCCGAAGATGACAAGAAGCAGAAAGAGCTGGTGGAAGCCCGGAATAATGCGGATTCTCTGATCTACTCCACTGAGAAGTCGATTAATGAGCTGGGCGATAAAGTGGATGCCGGAACCAAATCTCAGATTGAAGAAATTGTCGGCCGGCTTAAGAAGGAGATGGAAGGCGATGATGTGGAAAAGATCAAGAGCATTTCCGAAGAGTTGACCCAGGCCTCGCACAAACTGGCTGAAACCATGTATCAGCAGGCCTCCCAGAGCGGGGAGCAGCAGGCCGGCGACGGAGAAGCCGGCGGCGCTTCCCAGTCCCAGGCCGGCGGCTCTGAAGACGAGGACGTGGTTGACGCGGATTATGAAGAGGTCAAAGACGATAATAAGTAATTAATATAACAAATAAATCCAGATAAACCCCTCCGGCCCGTTGATATGCGGTCGGGGGGGTTTTTTTATCGCCCCGCCCCAAGTGCTCAGATAACTATGCGGTTGACTTTTTAGGTTTTTTTGATAATGCCAATGGCATTTCAGGAACTGTTAATCGGGTTTTAAATTTTTTTTGCCCCGTTTTAATAAGAAGTCCGTAAAGTCAGGCAATAATAATGGTGATTACTGAAATATTGGCCCGTAACGCCCGAATGTATGGGCATGAAATCGCGCTGATCGAGCGCGAACCCGCAACCGGCCACCGGTCTGAAATAACCTGGCAGCAGTTTGACGCCATCGCCAACCAGACTGCCAATGCCTTGCGGCAGCAGGGGGTGAGAAAAGGCGATCGGGTGGTTCAGCTGATGATGAACTGTATTGAGTGGCTGCCGGTCTATTTCGGCATTCTAAAGGCCGGAGCGATCGCCGTCCCCCTTAATTTTCGGTTTCAGGCTCCGGATATCAGCCGGTGCGTTCGCCTCTCAGAAGCCCGGGCCCTGATATTCGGCGAGGAATTCATTGACCGGATTGCGGCGGCTAAAACCGAGATGGATCAATGGGTGGATCTTTACCTGTTTGTCGGCCCGAAATCGCAGTGCCCGTCATACAGTTTTTTCTATGAGGATTTTATTGCGCCTGCTGAAAAGGCCGCCCCGGATGTGCCGGTTGGCCTCTGCGACGGGGCCGGCATCTACTTTACTTCCGGAACCACGGGCAAACCCAAGGGCGTGTATTTGACCCAGCGGCATCTGGAGTTTGCCTGCTACGTCGAAAACCGCCATCACAATCAGACCCATGCGGATAATTTTCTTTGTATCCCCCCCTTTTACCATACCGGGGCGAAGATGCACTGGTTCGGCAATTTGATCGTCGGCGCCAGGGCAGTAATCCTAAAGGGCTCCAGTCCGGAGGCCATCCTTGATGCGGTATCCGAGGAGCATGTCACCATCGTGTGGCTCCTGGTGCCATGGGCCCATGACATTCTCGTGGCCATTGAAAGCCAGGCGATTGATCTCCGCAAGTATCAGCTGGATCAGTGGCGGCTGATGCATATCGGGGCCCAGCCCGTACCGCCCAGCCTGATTGAGAAATGGAAGCAGTTCTTTCCCAACCACACGTACGATACCAATTACGGCCTGACCGAGGCTACCGGACCGGGCTGCGTGCATCTGGGAATGGAGAATTTCGATAAAATCGGCTCCATCGGCATCCCGGGGTTTGACTGGGAATGCCGGATTGTGGATGAAAAGGAAAATAATGTCCCGCCCGAAGCCCCCGGGGAGTTACTGGTCAGGGGGCCCGGCGTCATGGTCGGCTATTACAAAAATCCGGATGCCACGGACGCTGTATTTACGGACGGCTGGCTCCATACGGGGGATATCGCCCGCAAGGATGCGGACGGGTTCATCTGGCTGGTCGACCGAAAAAAAGATGTGATTATTACCGGCGGAGAAAACATTTTTCCGGTTGAAATTGAAAATTTTTTGATGACCCATGAGGATATCCTGGATGCCGGCGTCATCGGGGTGCCGGATATCCGTTTGGGCGAGATTGCGGCCGCAGTCATCGCGTTAAAGCCGGGGAGAACCCTGTCTGAAGACGACATCCGCCGATTTTGCGAGGATCTGCCAAAATACATGCGGCCGCGGCAGCTCTTTTTTGATGATATTCCCCGAAATCCCACCGGTAAGATCGAAAAACCCAGGCTTCGGGCGAAATACACGAAAGCCGGCTAACCGGAATTATCGGATTCTTTTAACATCGCCTTGGCCATATTCAGGTCATATGCCTGATTAGGGTTAAACTGCTTCCCGCTGTACATTTTCGTTGCCGCCGCAATGGCCTCATAGGGGACCCATCCATGCTCTTCCCATAGCTTAGGGTCATCCGCATTCCACATACGGAAAAATATGGTGTGGTTTTCTTCCTTCACATACATTCGCACCCGCTTGTTCTCCGGAAACGGATAGTAGTAAACGCCGCTTTCATCCTTCATGGTATATTACCCTCAATCCTTCAGAATATTTTTAGCTTTTCCCCTACCGCATCCCCAAGCGATTTTCAATTGTTTGTTTGCCTCGCTATTTTCTTTGGCTGCAAGGGATAACAACCGTTTTCCGCTGGCAGCCAAAGGGTTTGGATTCTATATTGACTTTTTCCATAATTGATGCTCTCGTATTGCAAATCCTTTGATATCAGTCTGTTCCGAAAACCCCCGTCTTTTCGGTATAAACAAAGGATACAAGAGGTGTTTGGCTGGTTGAACCTAAATTGAGCGATTTTCAAGTTTGCCGTAGATATAAGAAAGATGCAGGCGAGCTATAGTGAACTATGCAAGGCTGCATCTGACGCAGTAGATGCGGTAAACTTGGAAATCCCGGAGTTTTTTGATGGAAATAAAACGCCCCGTTTATTATCAGGATGCGGAAAAATGCGTGGATGCCGTCATTGAAAAAGTCGGCACGGAGATCATATTAGGGTTGCCGCTCGGGCTTGGCAAGCCCAACGAGTTTACCAACGCCATTTATCGCAGGGCCAAAAACGATTCCTCCATTAAGCTTATCCTTTGCACCGCGCTTTCCCTGGAACGCCCGCGCGGCGTCAGTGATCTGGAAAAACGGTTCCTTGAGCCATTTGTGGAAAGAAAATTTAACGGGTATGTGGATCTGGTATACATGACGGACCTGCGAGAGGGGAAACTGCCGGAAAATGTTGAATTGCGGGAGTTCTACGCCAAGGCGGGGTCGTATCTGAATGTGGATCACACGCAGCAGAATTATATCAGCTCCAATTATACCCATGCCTGGCGGGATATTCTGGATGCCGGGGTCAATGTGATTGCCCAGATGGTGAGCAAAAAGGACTTAAACGGCCAAACCCGCTACAGCATGAGCTGCAATCCGGAGGTGGCCCTTGATCTGGCTCCGGCCATGCGCGAAATTGAAAAACAGGGCAAAAATATCTGCATCATCGCCCAGGTCAACCAGAATCTGCCGTTCATGTACGGCGATGCCGTGGTGGAACCGGAAGCCTATGATATGGTGATTGATACACCGGACTATTACTCCCGGCTTTTTGGCGCCCCCAAGATGTCCATTCCCACGGCTGACTACATGATCGGCCTTCAGGCAAGTACCCTGATAAAGGATGGGGGCACCCTTCAGATCGGGATCGGCTCCTTGGGCGATGCGCTGTGTTACGGTCTTCAGATGCGCAATGAAGACAATCCGGAATACAACCGGTTTGTCCGGGATGCCGGAGTTTACGACAAATTCGGGCCGGTGATCGAGCGCATCGGCGGTCTTGACGTATTTGATGAGGGCATCACCGGTTCCACGGAAATGCTCGTGGACGGGTATCTGCACTTGATGAAATCCAATGTGGTCAAAAGAAAGACCTATAACAGCGTGGCGATTCAGCGTTTGATCAACGAGGGCCGGATTGATGAAAATGTAACGCCAAAGACCCTTGAGTATTTAATCGAGGCCGGCGCCATCCGGCCCCGGCTGTCTGCCGAAGATTTTGATTTTTTATGCGAATTCGGCATCTTTCGATCGGATTTGACCTTTAATGAAGGGGTCCTTTATACTGGCGACCAGGAGATTTGCGCGGATCTGTATGACCCCAAAAATATGGACCAAATCGCCCGGCACTGTCTGGGCGATACGCTTAAAAACGAGATTCTGATCCATGGCGGGTTTTTCCTGGGACCGGAGGGGTTTTATCAGGCCTTAAATGATATGAATGAAGAAGAGCGCCGGAAAATTTTTATGACCAGCGTCTTAAATGTTAACCAGCTATACGGCAATAACCGGTATGCCAGTGAAGAATTAAAAGGCTTGCAGCGGCGGCACGGTCGGTTTGTCAACGCTTGCCTGATGGTGACGCTTTTCGGGGCGGTGGTTTCCGACGGCCTGGAAAACGGGCAGGTGGTCAGCGGGGTGGGCGGCCAATACAATTTCGTCTCTCAGGCCCATGCCCTGCCGGATGCCCGCTCTATTTTGATGTGCAAGGCCACCCGGGCGAGCGGCAAAAATATCGCCTCCAACATCGTGTTTAATTATGGCCACACGACCATTCCGCGGCATTTGCGCGATATTGTGATAACCGAGTACGGCATCGCTGATTTACGGGGAAAACCCGATAAAGAGGTAATCCGGCAGCTTCTAAATATTACGGACTCCCGGTTCCAGGACGAGCTGCTTCAGAATGCAAGGGATTCCAGAAAAATTCCGGCGGACTATCAGATTCCCGATCAATTCCGAAACAATTATCCCCAGCGGCTGGAAGAGAAAATGGCGCCGTTTAAAAAAGCCGGGCAGTTCCCGCCTTTTCCGTTTGGAACGGATTTTACCGATGAGGAGCTGGTTATCGGCAAGGCCCTGAAATGGCTCAAAGGACAGATGGCCGAGGGGCTTAGCAAGGTATCGAGCCTTAGTAAAGCCATGACCATCCGTCAGGTGCCCCAGGGCGCCAAACCCTATCTGGAGCGGTTGCAGCTGGACAATCCCAATTCCGCCAGGGAGAAAATGATGCAGAAGCTGGTGATATATGCCCTGTCCGCGCAGGGGGTGCGTTAACCGGCAGCTTTTTGAAAGGGCCGCGGCACCGGCTATTTTAGGGATTGATATGGGCCGGCCTTTGTTTTTTGCGGCCCCCTGGAAAGAAAAAAGTCTGAAATGAGCGCATAAACATAAAGGAGACATCATGGAGACCAGCCTTAATCTTGAGAATTTCGGGCGGAAGCATTTGCGGCGCATCCACCGGAACCTCCCCACGCCGATGCTGTATGAAAAGATCGCCACCAACCGCGAAGGGCAGATGGCCCATCTCGGGCCGGTGGTCATCCGCACCGGCCATTACAGCGAGATGGGGCCGGCGGATAAATTCATTGTCAAGGATTCGTTTAGCGAAGAAGAGGTCTTCTGGAGCGAAGAAAAAAACGAACTCTCGGAGAATCATTTCAACACGCTGTTCCATCGGCTGCTGGCCTATATGCATGATAAAGAGGCCTATGTCCAGGACTGTCTGCTCGGCAGCGTGGCCGAGCATCAGATTCCGATTCGGATCGTGACGGAAACCGCCTGGCACAGCCTGTTTGCCCGGAATATGTATTATCAGATCCATGATCCGGCGAAACTGGAAGCCTTTACGCCGGGGTTTACCATTATTCACATACCGGGGTTTAATGCGGTGCCGGAGCAGGACGGCACCCATTCATCCGCCTTCGTGATCTACAATCTGAGCCGCAAGCTGATCCTCATCGGGGGGGCCAGCTATGCCGGAGAGATCAAACAGGCCGTGTTTACGCTTGCCAGTTACCTGGTGCCGGAATCGGTCTTCTGTATGCGATGTTCGGCCAATGTTGGGACGGACGGGGATGTGGCGATTTTTCTCGGCCGGGAGGAAACCGGAAAGACGACGCTGGCTATGGACCCCAATCGGCGGCTTTTGGGGGACCATGCCCACGGGTGGACGGATACCGGGATTTTTAATCTGGAATGGGGAGGGTATGCCAAGCTCTTTAATCTGTCTGCTGAGGATCAGCCGGCGGTTTATGGCTGCACCCGCCGGTTCGGGACGATTCTGGAAAATGTGACTTGTGATCCGGATACCCGTCGCATTGATCTGACCGATGGCAGCTTGACCCGCAATACCCGGGGCGTTTATCCGATCAGCCATTTGCCGAACGCCATCCATGGGGGGCTTTTTGATTCGCCCAAAAACTTGTTTCTGCTGACCTGTGATGCCTTTGGGGTGCTGCCGGCTATTGCCCGATTGACGCCTGAGCAGGCGGTATACGCATTTTTGTCCGCCTATACCTCCAAATTTACCCAGACTGAAAGCGGCGAATTCGAACCCCAGGTGATGTTCAATGTTTGTTTCGGCGATGCGGCGCTCGCGCTGCCCGCCTATTCCTATGGAATGCAGCTGTTGAAAAAGATTAAGACGCATCATACCGCTTGCTGGCTGATGAATACCGGATGGATCGGGGAGCCTTCCCATAGGGCCCAGCGCATCAGTATCCAGCATTCCCGGGCCCTGGCCAATGCCGCCATATCCGGCGCATTAAATGATGTTGAGTTTGAGGTTGACCCGGTTTTTCAGTATGAAATCCCCAGGGCCTGCCCGGGGGTGGAGATCCCTGCACAGGTGCTTAATCCACGGGCGGCGGCAGCGGACGCCGGCGATTACGAGCTTCGGGCTAACCGGCTGGTGGCGGAATTTATGAAGGATTTTGCGCAGTATGAAGACAAGATGCCGGAGGAGATGCGGACCATGCTCTCCCAGATTATTTCAGTGGATGATACGCTTGACCTGGAGGAGTTCGGGTTTTCGATTTGATGGCAGGGTCATGTCATCATTATCTCCTCCTGAAAGTCCAGGGTGGCAAAATAGTCGCCCATGGTTTCCGCCCGACGGATCCGCTCTACCGCCCCGTCGCTTCTTAATAATAGCTCCTGGGGCCGAAGCTTGGCATTGTAATTAAATCCCATGGCATGGCCGTGGGCGCCGGTGTCCTGGATGATTAACAGGTCACCGTTATCAATTTTCGGCAGCGTCCGCTGGACAGCAAATTTATCAATATTTTCACACAGGGATCCCGCCACATCCACCGTTTCCCCCGGCGTTTCGTTTAAATCTTTTCCCAATACATCGATATGATGATAGGCGCCGTACATGCCGGGGCGCATCAAAGCGGACATGCACGCGTCCACCCCGATATATTTCCGGTAAATATCCTTATAATTGATGGCTTTTGTTACCAGCACCCCGTGGGGACCGGTCATGTAGCGGCCGCTTTCCATGAAAAGCTTCGGGGCCTCGCCATGTTTTTCTTTGAATGCATCAAACAGGCCGGTGATCTCACGGCCCATTGCCTCAATGTTTAAAGGCTTGCTATCCGGCTGATAGGGAATTCCCAAACCGCCGCCGATATTGACAAAATCGAATTGAATGCCAAGTTCACTGGAGAGCCATTCAACCATCTCCAGGAGCATTTTTGCGGTTTCAACCATATATTCATATTTGAGCTCATTGGAAACCAGCATGGTATGGAGACCGAAGCGTTTCGCCCCAAGCTCAATCATTCTCTTATAGGCATCCAGAATTTGGTCGTGGCTCACACCGTATTTGGCTTCAACCGGGTTGCCGATAATCGCATTGCCGGAGCGCCGGGGGCCCGGGTTGTACCGAAAGCTGATGAGTTCCGGAATTTCGGGCAGTTTTTCGATAAGCGTGATGTCATCCAGGTTCAGGATGCACCCGCCGTCTGTCATGGCGGCGTTAAAATCCTCCCGGGTCGTGTTGTTTGAGGTAAACATGATGTCATGGCCATGGGCGCCAATATTCCGACTGAGCACCAGCTCCGGTATGGAGCTGCAGTCAAAGCCAAACCCCATATCCTGCATAATTGACATGATTCGGGGGTTGGGAAGCGCTTTGACGGCAAAAAATTCCCTGAACTGATCAACGCCTGAAAAGGCGCTTTTTAAGGCGCGGCCGGTATTCCGGATGCCGGTCTCATCATATATATGAAACGGTGTATGAAAGCGATCGGCAATTTCGGGTAAAATCGGAAAGAGTCGATTTTTAAAATCCGTTGTCATTGGCATAGGCACACCCCATAATGAATTTAACGCATAGAGCCTTATTTAATAATCATATTCCTAAGATTTTTCAAGGGAAGAGATAGTCATTTAAAAATGATGGAGCCAGAAAGTTTGTATGATTTGATGGACATATGTATACAAATGTATACATAACAACGAGGGGGGATGCCGCTCATTTCTTAACTAATTCGGTCTCTTTTCGGCACTGCAGACCCAATCCGGGAAAATAACCCGATAAGCCAGAAGTTTTGTAAAATTTAAATATTTTAATAAGATAAATAATTTTTGCCGGAATGAATTTTAATCTTTAATTTCTATCCGGCATTTCTGCGGGCATTAAAGATACGCATGGCAGGAAAATTGCAAATTTGTAAAACTTAGGGATGGTCGCGTTCAGTCGAACTTAAACTTTCTAAAAGTTAAAATCCGTTGCTGCAAAGGATTTGGGGCTGATGCGACAGCAGAAAATTCTTCAAAGTTTCCTTTTAGCAGACTTTATTTAATTATTTGCTTGACATAACAACAATTTAACGGCAAGAATATTTTCGGGTTCTGAATGGCAGCTTGCAAATTATCGATAGCTATGATAATCGGAAAATCATCGCAAGTGATTACTATTAACCTTAGCTGACCGTTGCGAGTAAGCATTTTGAAAAAACGCCCTCACGCCTTAACACTGCAGTCATCTTCTTCAAGACATCAGTGGATATATTCGTTAACCAACATCCGAAACTTTTTTCCTTTAACGAAACGCACAAACTTTTTTCATTTTTTTATCCACTATAACCCCAAGAATATAATGTAGAGACTTATTATGATATTTGGGTCTAAAAATCACCTGGTCGGTCTGGATATCGGATCAAGAGCCATTAAGGCAGCTGAAGCTGTGGAAACCAAGAAGGGCTGGGAATTGAAAGGGTTCGGCAGTATTGATATTGAGCCCGGGGCAGTCGAGGAAGGGGTTATTAAAAACCCCGAAGCCATGTCCAATGCCGTCAAACAACTTTTTGACCTTTACAATTTCAAAACGAAAAATGTGGCCATTTCCATTGGCGGCTATTCTGTAATTGTAAAAAATATCAACGTTCAGAAAATGCCGGAAGAACAGTTGGTCGATACCCTAAATTTTGAGGCTGAGCAATATATTCCGTTTGATATTAATGATGTGAATATCGATTTTCAATTGCTGGGCGATAATGAACAGAATCCCAATCAAATGAGCGTTTTGCTGGTGGCTGCCAAAAAGGATATGATTAATGACTACATCAACCTGATTGACAGCGCGAACCTTAATCTCTGCATCATCGATATCGACGCATTTGCCCTGCAGAATATCTATGAAGCGAACTACGGGGTGCAGAGTGAGAATGTCGCCCTGATCGATATCGGTGGCAGTAAAACCTCGGTTAATATTCTTAAGGGAAATACATCGGTATTTTTGCGTGACGTATCCCTGGGGTGTAACCAGATAAATGAAAAAATTGCTTCTATTGCCAATTGCTCACTGGGTGAGGCGGAAACCATTCGGCAGCAGGAGGCGCCGGATAAGATTTCACCTGAGAATCTGAGAGAGGTGGTTTCATCTGTTATCAGTGACTGGTGCGATGAAATCGGGCGGGCGCTGGATTTTTTTAAATCCACCAATCCGGATGAAGAGATGAAGCAGATTGTTTTAAGCGGCGGCGGGGCAAATATTAAAGAGTTCAGAGAGCTGCTGGCCATGCAGACGGCGGCCGAAGCCAGTGTAATTAATCCGTTTGAAAATTTTTCGATCGGCAGTGATCAATTGGATGATGCCTATTTAAAACAGATTGCGCCTCAGGCTGCCATTGCCATGGGGCTCGCATTAAGAAGAGTGGATGACAAATGATAAGGATTAATTTACTTCCCTATCGGGCTGCCCGGAGTAAGGAAAACATTCGCCGGCAGGTTTCAGTCTATTGCCTTTCGATCATGCTGCTTATTATCGTCTTCTGGGTATTCAACGGATATTTAAGCGGCCGGATTGACAACCTATCCGCCAGGCTGGATGATTTGAAAAAAGAAGTCAAGCGCTATGAGGAGAAGGCCAAACAGGTTGAGGAAATTAAAGAAAAACTCGCCGCGCTTAATAAAAAGATCGAAATCGTGAATCAATTGAAGGCATACCGTAAGGCCCCCCCCCAACTGCTTGCTGAGATGACGGAAATGGTGGTGCCGGACCGGATGCAGCTTACCAAGTTCAAATCCAATAATGATAGCATTTCGATGCAGGGATTGGCGCTTGATAATGAAACTGTGGCTGTATTTATGACCCGGCTTGAGCGCTCTGATCTTTTTAATGGGGTAACATTAAAATCAGCAAAGCAGCAGTCGAAGTTCAATATAGATATGAAGAATTTTAATATTGTATGCAAAAAAGCCGCAACCCAAGAGCCGGATAAAAAGAAGGCGGATAAGTAATGAAAAAATCCAGTCTGTCTAGTTCAGTTGAACCCTTGATTCAAAGAATCGGCCAACTTTCCCGACTTCAGCGCATTATTATAGGTGCTGCTGTGGCGGTTGTGATCGTTGGGGTGTTTATTTATTTTTTCTGCGTACCGAAGTATCAGGAAATTGATCGGTTGAAAGAGGACATCGCCAAAACGGAAAAGAGACTGGCGGAAACCAAGGAAAAGGCAGCGGCGCTGGATGAGTACAGGGAAAAAATGGAGGCGGCCCGCGCAAAATTCACCATCGTATCAAGGGCTTTGCCGTTGAAAGACGAGGTCCCCTCTCTTTTAACCAGTGTTTCTCAGGCGGGAAAAGACTCCGGCCTGACCTTTCTTTTGTTTGAGCCCAAGGAAGAAAAGAAACAGGACTTTTATGCCGAGATTCCCATAAATATGAATCTTTCCGGAAGCTATCACGATCTTGGGGAGTTTTTTGATAAACTGGCCGGCATGTCGCGGATCGTCAATGTCAGGGAGTTCGAGATGGCATCAAAAGATGCCATGTCAACGAATCTTAACATCAGCTGCACGGCAGAAACTTATAAGTTTATCGAATCCTCCGGTAAAGAAAAGGCCAATAAAAAATAATCAAAGAGAAAAAGATCGATCATGCAAAGATTTATTTTAAAAATCGTTTGTTTTTTATTTTGCCTGCTTTTCGCACTGGCTGTTGGCAACGTCCAAGCCGCAAAAGCATCGGTCCGGCACGTAAGCAACCGGGTAAAAATTGTGCGGCCGGAAGGCCCTTCTCCTGCAGCGACTACTGCTAAATCCGAGAAACCGGAAAAGCCAGCAGAAGAAAAGGCAGTGGCGGAAAAGCCTGAAGAAGGGGCTCAGCCCACACAGAAAAAAGCTGAAGAAAAACCCGCTAAAGCGCAGAGGCAGGCAGCGAGCCAGAAAAAAAGGGCCGATTCAGAGGCAATGCGGAAAGAAGCCATTGGCCTGCTGGGAGAAAAACAGGAGCTTTATACCCGGAAGGGGCGCTTGGACCCCTTTGCTCCTTTTGTGCAGGGACCGGAACCCAAGCAAGGCGGGGAAGCGGAGAAAAAACTGCAGCGCCGGAAACCCCGCACGCCGCTTGAGCGCCTGAGTCTCGGACAACTCCGGCTGACCGCAATTATGGAAATGCCGGACCATAGACTGGCAATGGTTGAGGAGGCGTCGGGTAAAGGCTATGTGGTTAAAAAAGGAACCTATATAGGGGATGAAGGCGGCCGGATAACAAAAATACTATCGGATGCCATTGTTATTGAAGAAAAATATCTGGATGTCTTCGGCAATGTGGATGTCCGGAAAAAACAATTAGAACTTCAGAAATAACCTGGAGAACGCAAACATGCTTAATCGAAGGTACTTTCTCAATATCGGAAAGATTTTATTGTTGGGGTTTTTAGTGACCGCCATGGTCGCCTGTGCGGCAAAGTCGGTGAAGGAAGAACAAGTCCGGAAGGCCCCGCCTGAATCCCTTGCCATTTCAAACATCCAGGCGAAACAAACCGCTGATGGGATGGATGTTTTAATTAAAGCGGATGCAAAACCCGATTATACGGCGGTTAAGCGGCGCGACCCGCTTTCAGTCATACTTTATTTCCCGCGTACCCATTTAAAAGACATTCAGTCCGTCCAAATTCCAGACAATGATATTGTTGACTCAATAACACCTTCGATGGTGGCGGATAAAAAAAATGCCAGGATAGAGATTGGTCTGTTGAAGGATGTGACCTACAAAGTTGAAAAAGAAGAATCTGCCCTGAAAGTACTTTTTCGACCGGAGGAAGCAGTTGCCACAACATCTGAGACTGGAGCATCCGCCAAATTTTCAGAAGAAGCGATGGCCGCTGAAAAACCGGCCCCCAAAGAAAAAGCCGCAGCTAACCGTCAAATAGAAAAAGGAGCGGAAGCGGCCGAATATCAAGAAGCATCACCCTCAGCAGAAAAAACCGAAGCAACTGATCGGCCTGAGAGTGCTGAACCGGCAATAATTAACCGAATTGATTTTTCAGCCGAAGAATCCGGAAAATCAGCCATTATCATTGAGACATCCAGGCCGGTGGATTATCAAATTGAAAAGATGAACCAGCGGCTGCTGAAAGTAAAATTGAACAACAGCCAGTTGCCTGAATATCATCGGCAGCGGCCTTTGATCACCACCCGTTTCGACAGCGCGGTGGATCGAATCATCCCTGCGCAGGGGGCCGGAGAAAAAAATGTGACTGAGATATTGATCGAACTCCGGGAACGGGTGCCCTATCGCCCGGTTAAGGCAAACGATTTGCTGACCATTCATTTTGAACCCTCTTCAATCGGTCCCAGACCGTTTGAAGCCGCCAATCTTCCGCCTTGGCAGAAGGTCCTGGAAAATTCCATATCCCGCGCCCCAACAGCTTCAGGCCAAGAACCTTCGGCCGCGGCAGCCGAACCTGAAGATCCCTATGCGGATCTGCTGGGCGAGAACAAAGAGTATACCGGCCAGAAAATCGCCCTGGACTTTTTTGAAACCAATATCAAAAACGTATTTCGGATCTTACAGCAGGTGAGCGGTAGAAATTTTGCCATTGATCCCAACGTTTCCGGCTCGGTGACACTTTCCTTTCAAAAACCGGTGCCCTGGGATCAGGTGCTTGACCTGGTTCTGCAAATGAATGGGCTTGATAAGGTTGAAAAAGGCAACATTATTCGGATCGCCACAAAGGAGACGTTAAGGGCGGAGGAAGAATCCAGGCGCCAGAAAATTGAAGCAATACAAAAGCGTAAAGAGCAGCAGAAACAATTAGAGCCGATGGTTACCGAATATATCTCCATCAGCTATGCCAATGCGCAGAATGAAGTGCTTCCGCATGTTAAAGATGTCTTGTCCAAAGAGCGGGGCAATATTACGGTGGATACACGAAACAATCAGCTCATTATTACAGATACCAAGGCAAAAATTCGCAAGGCCAAGGAGATAATCGCCAAAATTGACCAGGTCACCCCGCAGGTCATCATCGAAGCCCGGATTGTTGAGGCAAATGACAATTTCAGCCGAAAAGTCGGCGTGACGTGGAGCGCGCAGAGCGAAGACGTCTATCGATCTGATATGGGCGGCAATTATTCATATAACTCAGTCATTAATACCCCATTTATTGGCGGCGGCGCGGAAGGCGGAACAGAGAGTCCGAGCACATTCAATTTCGCCTTTGAGCGGCTGCCCAGCATGGGCACCCCATTCTTGCTCGATGCCACCCTTCGCGCCATGGAAACCGATCAGGTCTTAAAGATTATCTCTACCCCTAAAATTGTGACTTTGGATAATAAGGAAGCGACGATCACACAAGGGGTCGAGTGGCCTTATCAGAATGTTGAAGACGAGGACGTGGAGACCGAGTTTAAGGAAATCAACTTAACCCTTAAGGTGACCCCCCATATTACACCGGATGAACGGGTTTCCTTAGAGATTAATCTTACGAAAGATGATATCCAGGAAATCACCGCATCGGGAGAACCGGCGCTATCCACCAATGAAGCCCAGACCGAATTGCTGATCGATAACGGCCAGACCATCGTTATCGGCGGGATCGTTAAGCGGACTGAGAGCAATGCCGAAGCCGGGCTCCCCATACTAAAGGATATCCCCGGCATCGGGTGGCTGTTTAGCGCCAAACAGGATGAAGTGGTCAAAAGAGAGCTTTTGATCTTCATGACGCCGAATATCGTGCAGCTTGAGCAGCGCGGCCTTGCCCAGGCGGAAACCGAAGAATAATTATTTATTATAATTATAAAATTTTCGAATGCGCCAAATCAAAATTTTTGAAAGGACACCATTTATGAAAGCCCAATATGCCAAGATAACCATCCAGGTGATGCTTGTTAGCCTGCTGGCATTTTTATTAGTCGGTTGCGGGGAATCCGGAAGCCCGGGCGGGGACAGTGGAATCGGTCAAACCGCGGCCATTTCCATGGCGTCCGGCGATCAGAGTTTGCCGGCAGATGGCAAAACCGCCACCACCCTGACCCTAAACATGACCGATTCGGTGGGAAATGCTGTCGATGTGCGGACATCGGTCAGGGTGCATACGAATTTGGGGCATTTTCGTAATGGTGAAAAAGAATATAAACTTAAGACGATTGATGACTCCGGGGCCCTGCAGGTTGCCTTTAGGGCAGGCACCACCCCGGGTACCGCAGAGATATGGGCAGAATCCAATGACGTCAAACAAAAAGTCGAGGTGATGCTCTATGATCCGGATAAAGTGGGGAGTCTGACGCTGGAAACCGGTGCTGAATCTGTTGTGGCAGATGGCAGCAGCCAGGTGGG
>DATGCF010000239.1:0-5394 GCA_035312245.1 Desulfosalsimonadaceae bacterium | reverse complement strand
CATCACAAAATCCACAGGATAGGTGCGGTCCAGGGAGATATACTTGGAGTCCTGGCCCCCGATCTCAAAGATGGTGTCAATCTCCGGGTCAATATTCACCGCCCCCCTGGCATGGGCGGTGATCTCATCGATGATCAGATCCGCACCGATGATACGGCCCACAAATTTCCGCCCGGAGCCGGTGGTGCCCACCCCCCGAATATTCACGGACAGGCCGCGGGCGTTAATCAAATCATCCATGGCCGCGAGCACACCGCGCATGGAGTCGACCGGCCGGCCCGCGGTTTTGGTGTAAAACCCCGCGAGCACCGTTTTATCCGGATTCAGCCAGACCGCCTTGGTGCTGGTTGACCCGATATCCATCCCGATATACATGGCCACCGGCTTGTCCGAGGTCAGCTCTTCATAGACATCCACCTCGACCTTATTCTGATAGGTATCATCTGCTACAGTAAAATCATAGGACTGACGGCTTTCAAATGCGGGATAATCAGAGAGCTTAAGCTGAAGCGGCGGATTATCGCATTGCTTGCGGCCGCTTCTGGCATACACCAGATCCGATGGCGCTGCGAATCGACCTTCCGGAATGTCCACTCCCTCGTCAATTAAATGAAAGGCCGCGCCAATGGCCTCGTAGAGATGGCTCAGTTCGTCAGCAAACAGACGAGCGCCGGTCAGCTCGCTGATATGGTTTAACACCGCGGCATTTTGGGAGACCCCGCCGCAGAAAATAAGCGGCTTTGGGGGCTGATCCTCAAAAAACAGCGTATCGGCCAGATTCTTGGCCAGCCCGCGGCATAGCCCCTCGCAGATTTCGGAAAGCTCATAGCCTTCCTGCTGGGCATGGATCAGGTCGGTTTTGGCAAATACCGCACACCGCGTGGCAATCTTGGGGATGCGATGGACGTTGGTCAGGGCAAGCTCGCTTAGTTCTTCAATGCCTGAGAGATTTAAGCGGCTGGCCTGCTGATCCAAAAAACTGCCGGTGCCGGCCGCGCATGCCGTATTGGCCCGGCTGCCGGCATATTCCCCGTCATCATCAAACCGTATCAGCTTGAATTTTTCCCCCCCCACGGTCAATATGCCGCCCACTTGCGGATGGAAGGCCTTAACCGCCCGGATCAAAGAAATCTGATGATCATAGCGCTGATCCGCAAATATCAGTTCAGGGGTGCCGTCGGTGGCTGCCACGCCGGCAATGGAGCCCATATCCACATCTGCCAGAAGCGTCTCCAGGCACCCGGGGATATCCCCATGATGTAATCCATAGCGGGTTTGAACGATATGGCACGCCGGCGTTATCACCGCCAGGCTGATGGAAACCGATCCGATGTCGATGCCGAGTATATGATTAGCGGCCATTTGATCCCTCTTTGACTAATTCGATCTGATTGGCTTGTTCGAGGACGAGTTCCGGATGATCATGAAAACCGATTCTAATGTTACGTAATATAATCCTTGATCCGCTTTCTGGCAACAGGGCCTTATCCTTGGCATACAGACGAATTTTCCGCTGATCCCCATAATGCAGCCATCCGTTCTGATAAACACCCTGAAGCTTTTGAATCACTTCGTTGACCAACACCGGATCCGCAAGCAACCGATCCCCCGGCGAAATCAGAAGCTTCTTCGTATCAATCGCCTCTTCAACCGGTTCAATGTCAGAAAGTTCGGTAATCTCAAGCATGCCGTAATAGCGTTTCAATTTGTTAACGGTTAAATGATACATCCGGCCGCGCGTTAACTGATCTCCGGCCCCGTATATGAGAATGGCCCGGCCGTTTTTCTGCTTGACCACCGTGTATTTTTGGTGCTTGTAAATCACCGCGCATCGGCGAACATGGTAATTCACCCGGCCGGTCTTGGATTGGTAGAGGGCGCCAATGGACACGGTCTTTTCCGGATACGGCACATCATGCCGATAACTGAACGGCTGCGGCGCAAACCAGGCAAAAACCGGAAGGTGGTCGGAAAACCCGTGGCCCAGGTGCCGACCGCGCCCCTGATCTTCGCGCTGCCACCTTTTAATCCGGCCGCCGTCAAAAAGATAGCCGGGATCAAACTTGTCAAAGGAGTTGTCAATATAGGAAACGCCCTTATCATCATAAATACCGGGCGAGACGATAATATGATCCGGGCTGTTTTCTTGATGAAAAAACCGGGTGGACCACCGTCTGTCCGGGCTTAGCTCAAGCCAGAGGTTATAGAGATAGATCTCACTTTCCGCCTTTCGGTTCAGCAGCCGCTCGTTGACCAGGCGGTTGCTTCGAATCGTATTCAGGATATGGTTGATGCCGGTGACGCCGCCGGTATCGTTTAATTCCGGATCATCCTGAAAGGTTTGGAATTCATTGTAGTTGGCGTTTAGATCCCCTATCACAACGAAATCAGCATCCTGCGAGAGATCTTCAATGGCATCCGCCAGAGCCCGCGCATAAGGCAGGCGCTCGCTTTCCGGGCCGGATTTTGACTTCCAGTGATTGACAAAGAGGATCAGGCCGTGGCCCTCGATCTCGATTTCGGCCTTTAAAATGTTGCGGGCGGATTTCCGTGGAACGGCGATTTCAGCCGCCGACTTGATCGGGAACCTTGACAGCAGGGCGCATTTGACGGTGGTAGGCTTATGATCGGCGATGGCGGCATACGGGTATGGGGGCTTAAGACGCTGATTCAGAAAGTTGAGCGCCCGGCGGGACTCAATTTCCTGCAGCGCCAGGATATCGGCATCCAGATCATGGATGACCCGGGTCAAATGAGATAGCTTTTTATCCAATATCCTTTGATCCCAGCCGGCCGCCCCGCCCGGGATGTAGCCCGGATACTCAGTTGAATCTTTTTTTAAATCAAACAGATTTTCCACATTATAGCTCGCCACCGTGACGCGCGGGGGCGTACCGGCATCAGCCGTGTCAACCCCGCCGCATAAGCCGGCGCACATACCAAGCATGCATATCGCCGCCCCGATCAGGCAACGGCTGATTTTTTGCCGAATTGTCATGTCAATGTCCCATCGATCTTAATTTTATCCATTATACCAGATTAACCAAGGCTAACATACGTTTTTGCCTACTATGCAAAAGCGTTTTAGGGTGCAGTCTGTGCAGTTAAATCCGGAAAAGGATTTAACCTCCTTAATATAATACTGAAACTTATTGACAAAATAATAACAGAATCGATAATAAATACAATATATACTCAAACCGACAAGCCACCGTTGCTTGCTTGGGGCCGCTTGTCCAGAAACTGATATCCGGTTGCAGGCGCGGTAGATGGGATTTTAGAATGGATAAAGTGCTCCTTGTGGACAGTGATCAGGAGACCCTGGCAAAAATAGAGAAGGGCTTCAGGGATCTGCACCACTTCGAACTCCTGACCGCCCGGGATGGCGAAACCGCCTTAGATATGATCACCAGGACTAAAATTGCGGTTTTTGTCACTGCCGTAAACCTGCCAAAGGTTCATGGAGTAGAGCTGATTGCCTTCATGACCCGGAAACGCCAGGATACGCCATGTGTCGTGCTGGTGGATGCGGACACGCCCAAGCCATGGTTTCGTGACCGTATCGGCCACGAGAATGTGCTCTATTACATGCAGAAACCGTTTCAGTTCGGCAACCTGGCCTCCGCCATTTTTGTCGCCCAGAACTTAAAGGACGAGGGGTTGAGCCGCAAAGGGATCACCCTTCGCAATTTTCTGCCCCTGATGGAGATGTCCCGGCGGACCTGTCGGCTGGATGTCACCAGCGGCGGACAGAAAAAAGGGTATCTGTATTTTGATCGGGGCATTCTTCTGGATGCCCACTTTGAACATCTTTCCGGTGAACCGGCGGCCCGGGAAATGATTAAGTGGGATCGTACCAGCATCTCCCTCTCAGAGCTCCCCAGGGAAAAATCCAAATCCAAAAAAGTCATCAAGTCCGAATTGATGGAAATTGCCGGCGCGCTGTGGGGAAAACCCACCCAGGCGGGGGACCGGGCGAGACAGCCGGAACCCAAAACCCAGCCTCCGGGAAAAGGGGGGGCGGCTGCCGGGGAAACCCGCCTCCAGGCCGCTTTGAACCGCTACGTCAATATGCTGCGCACAATTAAAGGCTACCGGGGTATCGCCATATTAAGCGCGGATGGGTCTGTACTGGCCACGGATGTGCCTGATGAGCCCATTGACTTTAAGTATTTTGCCGGCGCGTTTAATCAAATGCTCACCACCTGCCATCAGGCCACATTTCAAAAAGGATTCGATAAATGCAACGGCATGACCGTGCATACCACCAAAGGGCTGATCCTGCTAATGTCCGCTGATGTGATGAAAGAAGGCAATTTTCGGTTTCTGGTATTAATGGCGCAGGACGGCAATGCCTTCTTCATGCAGGTCCAGCTCGCCAAACTCATCCCTAGCATCCTGCAGGCAAAATAGCGGCTGATCCGTCTCGTAAAAAGCGGTTTATGCCGCCGAAACGATATTTTTGCAGAAAGTAACTTATGATTCTTACTCGGACGCGCACTCGTGCTCGTAATCGGCCGTTAAATTTCCCGAGTACGATTACGAGTACGAGAACCGTCCCGTTCGCGCGGGACTGAGTACGATCAGTTACTTAGAAGTATTCCCCCCGGGCTGTGCGCCCGGAACCGAGCCTAAAAGTAACTTTAAAGGCACTAAGGCGCTAAGGCACTGAGTTTTTCAAACTGCAAGCCGTGAGCTGTGCCGCACCCCCACTTTGAAAAAGGGAGGATTGGGGGATTTGTATTGGGCCATGATGAAAAATCCCCCTAAATCCCCCTTTGCCAAAGTGGGGACTTAAAGGAAATTGCCCTTTTTTATAAGCCTTTTCCAAAGCCAAAGCGCTGAGTCTTTTAAACCTTGAACTGTGAACTGCGAACTACTTAAAGCATAAAGGTTTGTTTTCATTAACCTTACACCTTACACCCGATTCCTTAAACCGTTAAGTTACTTAGATACAGTTTATGCCGTACTGCCGGCACTTTTGCAGGAAGTAATGCAAAAAGACGCTCAACATCCGTCCGTACTGTCATTTCACCTCTTTTGTTTAGAGTAAGATTAAGAGTAAGAGTAAGAGTAAGACGGTTCAGCCAAAACTTTGGAATACCGTTCTAAGACAAAAATTTACCGAGCCATCCCCATTAACCCAACAAAGGAGATAAGCCTATGACACCCGCCTCTCAACGGGCCCTGGACGGGCTCCGGGATCTCTCCACCATCGAGTGGTACGTGATTCCGCTGCTTGCCATTGTATTCTACATTTATGCGGTTGAAATCAAAAAAGCCAGGCAATCCGGCCAATGGAATGCCGTATTTGCCGGGGTGACGCTTTTCGGCCTGGATTTTATCAATGAAACCTGGAACGGGCTGATCTTTCATTTCACCCAGCACTCAGCC
>DATGCF010000238.1:0-9302 GCA_035312245.1 Desulfosalsimonadaceae bacterium | reverse complement strand
AGAAAGCCGACATAGGGATCAAGGCCTGAAAGGACACAGGCTTTTTCCACCAGTCCGTACAAAATGCCGTAGCAATAATTTAAAACCGCGTTGAACGGATCCTTGGCCGGCTGCCGGGAGCGGCCGTTAAACCGGTATTTTTCCGGCAGCAAGGGGGAGAGGCACTGAAAATAGGCCCTGCCGCATGTGCCTTCAATGCCCATCAGGCTGTTACGAAGATTATCCGTGGAATCACCTTTTAACTCGCCCACCCGGGTTAACGCCCGTTCAATCACAGCCAGCGGTTCCTCAAAAAGCGACTCCTTGCCGGGTCTGGCGTACATCAATTTTTTGAGAAACTGGACCTGGTTGTTGATTTTCTGGCTGATCATCTCCCTGACCAGATCCAGCCCGATTTCCTGGTTGACCTCGGCATCCAGCTGCCGGCGACGGATAAGGGCGGTGCTGCCGAGCTTTGAAAACCAGATCCGGCCTACCGGATCACCGTAGCCGTCCAGAAAAATGATATCAATATTGTGCTCAAGGGCGAGGTTGACGGCCTGGGTGGAGAGCATGGCCTTATTGGTAAGGAGGATGGATTCGACTTTACGGGGGGAAATATCGAACTTTTTTTCTTCCTGCTTGAGCCTGAAAATCCCATCTTTCTGGGTGATGAAAGTGCCGGGGGTATTTATGACAAGCTGCATAGGCAAAAACCGTGAAGTGATTAGCTGTGAGCGGTCAGCAACTTAGATTATGACGTATTCCTGACCTTCGATCAAGCAAAAAAAACTACATGGAATGCGAGGCGATCAATAATAAGGCAGTTTTACGCTTATCCCGGCCGTCTCCGAAAAAGAAAAGGAGAAAAAAGGAAATTTAGATTAAGATTAAGACGGTTTAAAGGTCAAACGGGGTGAGGCTTTCAAAGCCGTCATCGGTGATCACAAAGGTCTGCTCGAACTGGGCGGAGAGTTTGCGGTCTGCGGTGATGGCGGTCCAGTTGTCGTCTTCGATAAAAAGATCGGCTTTTCCCAGGTTGATCATGGGTTCCACGGTAAAGACCATGTTGGGCACCAGCATAACACCGTTTCCTTTTTTGCCGTAATGCGGTACCTGCGGGGGTTCATGAAACTCAAAGCCCACCCCGTGGCCGACAAATTCGCGGACTACGGAACAATTTGCGCTTTCCGCGTATTTCTGGATGGCCCAGCCGATATCACCGATATGATTGCCGGGCGCCAGCATTTCCATGGCGGATTTTAGACTTTCCGCGGCCACGCTGACAATTTTTTTGGCCTCCGGGCTGGGCTCGCCCACAAAATAGGTTTTATTGGCATCCGCATAAAACCCGTTCAGGCAATGGGTGACATCCACATTCAGGATATCCCCGTTTTTCAGCTTATAGTCGCCGGGAATGCCGTGGCAGATCACTTCGTTGACCGATGTGCAGATGCTTTTAGGAAACCCCCGGTAATTTAAGGGCGCGGGCACAGCGCCGTGTTTAACCGCATATTCATGGGCCAGGGTGTTTAATTCATCCGTGGTAACGCCGGGCTTGATAGCGGCTTCGACCAGATCCAGGGTTTCCAGGACGAGCTTTCCGCAGGTTCTTATCTGCTCAATATCGTTTCCGCTTTTGAGCCGAATATTGTATTTATCCGCATATAATTTTTTATAGTCAACCGGCCGCGGCGTTTCGGCATTCATGCAGCACTTCTTATATTTCTTGCCGCTGCCGCAGGGGCAGGGATCGTTTCGGCCGATTTTTTTCCCGTTGTTTCTGAGCATTTTATCTTCCTGAATCAACTATCATTAACGCCAGGGCAGGCGGTAAATTTGTTCTGCCTGTTTTTGAGGCAGGCACGGGGGCCTGCCCTCCGCCGCTGTCATTTCGAGGAACGACAGTGACGAGAAATCTCAAAAAATCATCCAATTATAAGATTTCTCGCTGGCGCTCGAAATGACACCGAGCCGATTTTCAACCTTAAGTTAATGGCATTGAATACCAACTATCATTAACGCCAGGACAGGCGATCGATTGAATAAACTTAAAAAAGCTGAAGCGACAGTATAGAAAGCCGGGGGCTCGGTGTCAAGTAATGGATTGTATCAATGACGGCTCTTTGATATGAATGTAGTTAATGAAATTTTAAGATTCCTCGCTGGCGCTCGGAATGACAGGGTTGCTGGCGCTCGAATGACAGGGGGCGGTGGCTCGGGATGGCAGGGACGGTGGCGCTCGGGATGACAGGGGCGCTGGTGCTCGGGATGACAGGGGTGGGAATTTTAATGGCATGCCGCTTCGGCGGCATAAAGAGCTTACATGGATTGGGACCATTTTTTCGAGTAAGATTAAGATTAAGACGGTAGAAGAGGATAATATGGGATATAAACAGGAAGAGCTGGTCTTGAAAACGGTAAAGGAAATTGTGGTCAAGTTCATTGAAGTCGGTAATATCTCGCCGGCCAGCTTTCATGATCATTTCCGCAATATCTATAAAACCGTGGATGCGGCGGTAAAGAATGCATCGACCCAACCCGGCCCGGAAGATTCGTCGGCCGATTAATGGGCTTCCGCCCAGTCGCTGCCCACGCTTACATTGACCTTTAGCGGCACCTTAAACGACCAGATGGTCTCCATGATTTCTTTTACCCCGGTCTGAATGGTCATCAGTTCATCCGGCGGCACCTCGAATACCAGCTCATCATGTACGGTCAGCAGCATGGCCGAGCGCAGGCCCTGATCGGCTAAAAACTGATCCGCCCGGATCATCGCCAGTTTGATCAGATCCGCGGCGGTTCCCTGAATGGGGGTATTCACAGCGGTTCGTTCGGCAAAAGCGCGGACATTTTTATTTTCGCTGTCAATATCCGGCAGAAACCGAATGCGCCCTAATTCTGTGGCCACTTGTTTTGTCTGACGGGCGGCCTCAATGGTTTCGTCAATGAACCGCTTGACCCCGCAATATCTCGTGAAATACTGATCAATGATGGTTTGGGCCATCTTATGGCTGATGCCGAGCTCACGGGACAGGCTGTAAGCGCCCATGCCGTAGATAATGCCGAAATTGATGACCTTGGCCTGCCGGCGCAGCTCATCGGTGACCGAAACCGGATCCGCGTGAAACACCTCGGCCGCGGTCCGGGTGTGCACATCCTCGTCCGCCTGAAAGGACCCGATTAAAATCTGATCATTTGAATAATGGGCCAGAAGGCGCAGTTCCACCTGGGAGTAATCCAGAGACACAAAGGACCAGCCGTCTCTCGGGATGAACGCCCGGCGCACATCCCGGCCCGCCTCGGTGCGGATGGGAATGTTCTGAAGATTGGGGTTGGATGAGGAAAGCCGGCCGGTGGCGGTCACTGTCTGGTTGTAGGAGGTGTGAATCCGTCCGGTATCGTGATTGATCAGGTCGAACAGGGCATCCACGTAGGTGGATTTAAGCTTTGCCAGCGACCGGTGATGCAGAATCAGCGCCGGCAGCTCATGGCGTTCGGAAAGGGCGGTCAGTACATCCACATCCGTTGAATAGCCGGTTTTTTTCTTGGTTTTCTTCTGGGTGGGCAGCTTCAGTTTTTCAAACAAAATCCGGCCGAGCTGCTGGGGGGAGTTGATATTAAATTCCTCGCCCGCCTGGGCGTATATGCCGGCCTCGGTCTGCTCAATCTGGGCGGCCAGATCCTTGGAAAACTCCCGGAGCCGGTCCTTGTCCACCCGGATGCCGGTCTCCTCCATTTTCATCAAAACCCGGATAAGGGGCATCTCCACTTTTTCAAAAAGGGGCGTCAAGCCCGCGTCTTCCAGCATGGGCCGGAATATATGGTAGGCCTGGAGCGTGATATCCGCATCTTCGCCGGCATATTCGGCCGCCTTGTCCACTGCCACCTGATCAAAGCAGTCCAGGGTATGATCACCCTCCCGGACCGCCTCCTGGTAGGAGATCATTTTGTGGCCCAGGTGATCCAGGGCGATCTGATCCAGGTTATGCACGCGCTTTCCCGGGTTGATGAGGTAGGAGGCCACCATGGTGTCAAACACCACCCCCGCCAGATCCACCCCGCAGCGCCTCAGCACGATCCAGTCATATTTTATGTTCTGGCCGATTTTGTGGATCGCCGGATCTTCAAGCACGGGTTTTAAGCGATCGAGAACGGTTTGCCGGTCCAACTGGCGGTCCGCCCCCTCGCCCACATGGGCGCACGGGATATAAAAGGCCCGATGCGCCTCGATGGCCATGGAGATACCTACCAGCTCTGCAGCCATGGGATTTAGTGAAGTGGTTTCCGTGTCAACGGCGAAAATTTCAGACTTCTTCAGCGCCGCAATCAGCTCGGACAATGCCGCCTCATCCCGGACGGCCCGATAGACATGCGCCTTTTCTTCAGTTTCCGCCGGGTAGTCTTTCTGGAGCTGGCGGAACTCGAGTTCCTGAAACAGCCGGCCCAGCTTCTGCGGATCCTCCGCCCGGCGTTTGAAGACCTCAAGTTCATAGGGGACCTGGACATCGGTATAAATGGCGGCCAGATCCCGGCTTAAAAAGGCCTGGTCCTTATGGGCCAGAAGCTTTTCCCGCTGCTTGGCGGATTTCAGGGTATCAATCCGCTCATACAAATCCGCCATATCAGCATAGGTTTTCAAGAGATTAATCGCCGTCTTCTGGCCAATCCCCGGCACCCCGGGAATATTATCCGAGGTATCACCGGCAAGCCCCAGTACATCGATCATCTGCCGGGGTTCAATTTCATAGGTCTCCCGAACGCTGTCCCGATCGATGTGGATGTCCTTCATGGGATCCCATATAATGCAGTTATCCGTGATCAGCTGGACAAAATCCTTATCCCCGGTCACCATAATGACAAAGAAACCGCCGTCTTCGGCGATCCGGGCATAGGTGCCGATCAAGTCGTCGGCCTCATAGCCTTCCTGCTCAATGATCGGAATGTTAAAGCCTTGGGTGATGGCCTTAATATAGGGGATCTGCACGGCCATTTCCTCCGGCATGGGGGGCCGGTTGGCCTTGTAGTCGACATAGATGTCGTGGCGGAAGGTGGGCGCCTTGCTGTCAAAAAACATGGCCGCATAGACGGGCGTCCAATCGTGTATAAGCTTGATCAGCATCCGGGCAAATCCGTAGGCCGCGTTGGTGGGCAGCCCCTTGGAATTCGCCAGGCCGCGAATGGCATGAAACGCCCGGTGGATGTAAGCGGTACCGTCAATTAAGTATAGGGTCTTTTTATCCGTCATATGAGCCGACATTGCCTTCCGCTGGCATGAGAATGGCATCCAGCTCGGAGAGCCGCTGGATATGATAATCGCCCGTGATTTCCTGATTTCCGTATGCCACAAACGGCACCCCGGCGGCCTCGGCCGCCTGGGCGTCCAGCGACGAATCCCCCACATAGATCATTTCTTCAGGCGCGGCCTCAAAATGGGCCAGCACCTTCTGCAGGGGTTCCGGATGCGGTTTGGGGTGTTTGACATCCAGGGCGGTGACCACCAGGTCAAAGTAATGGGCGATGCCGTGAATTTCCAGCACCCGGCCCATGGTGTCCGATCGGTTCGTGGCCACTGCCAGGGACAAAACCGATTGGTACTTCTCCAGCACGTCAATCAGGTCCGGCGCCATCTCCATATATGGAATAAACGGCTCATAGCCGGTCTCTTTCCGGTATGCCTGGGCGCTGGCGTAGGACTCGGCTTCCGGAAATAGGTTGGCCAGGGCCTGGTCCACCGTATGCATCTGGGCGTGCGCGAATTGCGCCTCAGTCATGGGCGGCCGGTTGAAACGGGCCAGGATTTGATTATAAAAGGCCTTATTGGCTGCCTCCGTATCAAATAACACCCCGTCGCAGTCAAATGTTAAAATCCGGATACCGCCCATAGAGAACCTATTGCGCGCCCCTGGCTTTTTCCCGGATGCTGCCGGTGACGATAACGGATAAGGGCGTGTGATCGCTTCTGCTGGTTAAAAGGGTTATCCGGTCATAGTAACGGCCGGGCGTATCCTTGGTATTGACAACTTTTAATTCATAAGCCGGTTTGCCGGAAACTTCGGTTTCCTTTAGTTCGTGCGTGATCTCGGTGCCCTTCATGGCCGAAGCCTTCAATATCCGGAAAGGCTCCTTGGTTTCCGGAACAATAGTGACCGTCTGCTCGATGGTCTCGCCCACGGGACCGCTTAAGATCACCCGCTTGGGCTTGACCGTGGCAAATTTTTCGACATCTCCCCGGACCATCAGGCGGATTTCCTCATTTTTCGGATCATTGGTGATGACCCGGGCGCTTTTGTTTAACTGTCGGCCGCCGTAGCCCTTGGTGCTCACTTTGACTGTTATCTTTCCCTCGCCGCCGGGAGGGATCTGTCTCGTATAAGAGACCGTGGCGCAGCCTCACCCGGTGCGCACGTCTTTGATATCCAGGGCTGCATCCCCCGTATTTTGGATAACAAAATCGTGGATCACATCATTTCCTTCAAGCACGGTGCCGAATTGATAGCTTTCGGTGGGTGTCAACGCCTTTGGTGCGGCCTGCGCCGCCATGGCGGATGCGGCCAGAAGGCACAGCAGCATGCTGATGAGGCTGGTTTTGAAAACAGTTGATCTGAAATTAACTTTCATAATAACTCCTGCTCAAACATGTTTGAATTTGAATGCCTGTCACAATAAAATAACCTGATGCGCAGGCTTTTCAATTGAGGCCGTATATAACCGAATGAAATAATTTGTTCAATTAGAGAATATTCGTTTCAATGTCAAGGCTCAATGCCGCACCTTTGGCTGCCGTCTCAATGTCATTAACCTTAGCCCGTCGCTGATGTCATTTCGAGGAGCGATAGCGACGAGAAACCATGAAAAATCATTAAATTGCAAGATTTCTCGCTAACGCTCGAAATGACAACCGGTCATATGGAGCCTAAAATTTAATGGCATTGGCTGCCGCCTCCGTATGCTCAAATGGCCGCCGGAATAGAATTGCCGGAACCCCATCATTCTGTTAGATTCTACATCAGCATGGTCAGCCAGGGCTCTTAACATTCGCTGGAATTTCAACCAAGGAGGAGCAAATGGAAACGCCACAGGGTCGGGAAATGCCGCGAGTTGCGGTTATGATGATCACCGGGGCATGCTTTGTAATAATTATCGCCGGTATGAAAGCCGCGGCGGATATTCTGGTGCCGTTTTTTCTGGCAATTTTCATCGCCATCATATTCACCCCGCCGCTTTTCTGGATGCAGCGCAAACGGGTGCCCACCATTATTGCCATTTTATTTATCATCACGCTCATGGTGGCCATCGGTTATCTGCTCGCGCGGTTTGTGGGCGGATCCATCAATGAGTTTACCAATGCCCTGCCGGAATACCGGGAAACGCTCATTGCCAAATCCACCAGCCTTCAGAGCTGGTTAAACAAGATGGGAATCGAGGTCACCGACCAGATGCTCCGGAAGCATCTAAACCCGGGGGTTGCCATGCAGATGGCCGGAAAGACCCTGACCGCCCTGGGCGGTGTGTTGACCAATGCCTTTTTGATTCTTCTTACCGTCATCTTTATTCTTTTTGAAGCGGCCGGGTTTCCGAATAAAATCCGGGCGGCCCTAAAGTCGCCGGAAAAATCCCTGTCCAATTTCGGGCAGTTTACAGAAAGCGTCAACCGCTATCTGGCGCTAAAATCCCTGCTCAGCCTCCTGACCGGCGTCCTGGTCTGGATCTGGCTGTCCATATTGGGCGTCGATTACCCGATTCTATGGGGATTGGTGGCGTTTCTGTTTAATTATATCCCCAACATCGGCTCCATTATCGCGGCTGTGCCGGCAGTCCTTTTGGCGCTCATCCAGCTCGGCCCCTTACACACCCTTTTGACCGCAGCGGGCTATTTTGCGATCAATACCGGCATCGGCAATCTCATTGAGCCCCGCCTAATGGGCGGTCGGCTGGGGCTTTCCACGCTGGTGGTATTTCTCTCCCTGGTCTTCTGGGGCTGGGTGCTGGGGCCGGTGGGGATGCTCTTATCCGTGCCGCTCACCATGGTATTGAAAATCGCGCTTGGCAGCAATGAGGAAACCCAATGGCTGGCAGTGATACTGGGAAAAGAGGCCCTGCAAGAACCGCCTATGGCTGAATAAAGCAATTGATCAAAAATGCGATCGGTTAAATACATACTGGCACCGCAGTATTTTCTGTATTTCGGAATACTTGGCATCTATCTGCCGTATTTCAACCTATACTGCTATCATCTGGATTTCACCGGTTTTCAAATCGGTGTGCTCTCCTCGCTCCGGACCTTTGCCACCGCGCTTTTCCCCCTCGTGTGGGGGGCGCTGGCCGACCGGTTCTTGATCCGCCGGCCCATTTACCTTTTCTGCGCACTGATCAGCGCCGGGGTCTGGGCTTTCTACCTATTGACCACCGATTTTTACGCCATGTTTGCCATTACGGCGTTTTATGGCATTTTTCACGCCCCGCTGATCTCGTTTCTCGAATCCTTTTCAATGGATCTTCTGGGCAATGAAAAAAACAGTTATGGCCGGTTGCGTGCCTGGGGCTCCATCAGCTTCATTCTGACGGTGATTGTCGTCGGCCGGGCCATTGATGCCTTCTCCACGCATATCATTCTGATTCTGATCCTGGCCGGCAAGCTGATGTTCTTTATGATCGCCGCCCGCACACCCGCCCCCGCATCAGTGCGGCAAAAAACATTTTCCACCGGCGCCCGGGCGCTTCTTTCCAAACAGGTGTTTACTTTTCTGGCCGCCGCTTTTCTGATGCTGTTAAGCCACGGCACATACTATGGTTTTTTTTCCATTCACCTGGAGAACCTGGGATATCACGGCACGTTTATCGGCATTACCTGGGCGCTTGCCTCAATGGCCGAAATATTCGTGATGATCAACTCCGAGCGGATTTTCAGAAGGTTTTCCTACGAGTATGTGCTGATCCTTTCCTTTGCTGCGGCCGGACTGCGCTGGCTCATTCTGTTTTTTGCGACA
The DNA here is from genome assembly GCA_035312245.1 of Desulfosalsimonadaceae bacterium. Classification (GTDB taxonomy): domain Bacteria; phylum Desulfobacterota; class Desulfobacteria; order Desulfobacterales; family Desulfosalsimonadaceae; genus M55B175. The sequence goes on along the minus strand of DATGCF010000238.1, from coordinate 333 downwards.
TCCGCGGCGTTAATTTTGTTGACCCAGCTTTTGCATGCCTTTACCTATGGGGCGTTTCATGTGGCCAGCATCCTCTACATCGACAAACTGACCCCGAGCGAGGCCAAAACCCTGGGCCAGGCGGTCAATAATGCCGTCACCTTCGGCCTGGGCATCATGACCGGCTTTTTCATCAACGGCTACCTCTTTGATATCATCGGCGCTCAGAGCCTTTTTGCCATAAGCGCCGGCCTGGCTCTTCTGGGCGGGGGGCTCATGCTTTATAATCTGAAGCATATGACCGCTTCCGCGCAGATTTGAATTGGGGGATTAAGAGTAAGAGTAAGATTAAGA
>DATGCF010000237.1:0-2510 GCA_035312245.1 Desulfosalsimonadaceae bacterium | reverse complement strand
TGTAGTATCCGGTATACAGCATGCCCCCGGGCTGATCGTTTCGGGTCACCGCATAAACATGAAAATTTTGGGCGATCCATTTGTTTAAAGCCGTCTGGGCGGGGGTTTCCGCCAAAAATACCAGAAATTCGGAAAGCCTATCTTTCAGCTCACCGCTCCGGTACGTCTGACCGGCAAATTCGAATTCACGGGAATCCGGAAGCCTTTCATAATACGCAAGGCTTGACTGGATGGCTAAAGAAAGCCGGGCAAGGTCCAAATCATCTGAAAATTGGGGGAGTTTATCCCGGGCAAGCTTCTGGATGACGGGTTGCCCCGCAGTCGCCTGGGAGGCGGCCGGCAAAACGGGCAAAGCGGCGGATAAAAGAAAAAAGATCGACACAAAAATCCAGGGGCAGAGGTATCCGATTTTGCGGTTCTTCCTATTCATCCTCTTCCTCGGCATCAACATGCCTGGGTTTGTCCTCAATCGGCGAAAGTTCGGGGAGCGGTTTGCCGTCATTCAGGGTCACGCCCATCTCCTGCAGTCTGCGGGCGGCCGGCATGACCCGCTTTTCCATGGAGCCGACGGTTTGGTTAAAGGTACCCACGCTCCGGTCCAGATCCTTACCCAGCTTGTTCATATGATTTAGCATTGAATGAAACCGGTTATATAGTTCATTGCCGAGCTCGCTTACCGCCCGGGCGTTTTCCGCTGCGGTCTCCTGCTTCCACCCGTAGGCCACGGCCTTTAAAAGGGAGATCAGCGTGGTCGGGGTGGCGAGAATCACCCCCTTTTCCGCGGCATCCTCGATAAGATTCGGCATCTTTGTCAACGCGGCGCTGAAAAAATTCTCACCCGGCATAAAAAGCACAACAAACTCAGGCGTTGGGGCAAACTGCGTCCAATAGCTCTTCTGGGAAAGTTTCTGAACATGGGTTTGCACATGCCGGGCATGGCGGGATAGCATATCCTCGCTCTCCTCCCGGGATTCAACTTCAAGGGCATCCAGGTAGGCGGTGATCGGCACCTTGGAATCCACGACCACCCGCCGGTCGCCGGGCAGCTGAATCACCATGTCCGGACGAAGCACTCCGCCGCCGGTCTGGCTGGACACCTGTTCAAAAAAATCGCACCGGTTCTGCATGCCGGAGATTTCAACCACCCGGCGCAGGGTGATCTCCCCCCAGCGGCCGCGCACATGGGGCATGCGCAGCGCATTGACGAGTTTTCCGGTCTCCCGCTGGAGCTCGCTCTGGGTCTGGGCCAGGGAAACCACCTGCTGGGACAGCTCGCCATAGGCTTTCTCCCGCACCCGTTCCATGGACCGCACCTCTTGATCGTATTTTTCAAGTTTATCGGCAATCGGCTGAACCACTTCATTGACCGCTTTTTCCCGGGTTTTTAATTCCTGCTTCGCGGATTCGAGATACCCGGACAGGGTGGTGCCGGCCAGATCCATGAAAGACTGGTTGTTTTCGGAAAGCGCGCGCGAGGCCATCGCCTGGAAGGAATCCGTCATCCGGGACTTGACCTCTTCGATCATCGCGGACTTTTCCGCCGCAGCCGCCCGCTCTTTTTCCAGGATGGTCTCGAGTTCGGCGATCCGCCGCTGATATTCGGCTGCCTGCTGATGAAGGTCCCGGATTTCGGCTTCGCGATCGGAGAGGGTGGCTTTTAGTCCGTCAATTTCTTCCAGGCGGGTGGTGGCAGCTGTCAGGGCATTGGAGGCGTCCAGAAATTTTTGATGCTGGGCCTCAAGCGCCTGCCGGGCCGAGCGCAGCCGGCGGGACAAAATTCCATGCGTGATCAGCCAGGCCATCAAACCGCCCGCCGCAAAGCCGGATAGCGCATAAAGCGCCAGCTCAATCCAAGTTTCTATCTGCATAAATCCTTTTTCAAAATCATTGATCGATTCATATGCATGCCTGCCCGCTGTTAGTCTTATGCCAATGCCATTAACTTAAGAGCCAAATTCGGCTCGATTGTCATTTCGAGCGCCAGCGAGAAATCTTATAATTACATGGTCTTTCAAGATTTCTCGTCACTAGCGTTCCTCGAAATGACAGCATCGAAAGGCTAAACCTAAATTGAAAATCCCGGAGGGTTTCAAATTTTTGAACTGAAAAATGATTCAATATATTAAAATTAAAGCAAAAATTAAATTTTCAAAAATTTTGAAACGCTCAATTTAGGTGTGATAAAAGTGATTGGTCTATAGCCGCCCAGACGAGCGTCACCTGAGGCCGTCTGGGCTGTAAAATTAAAAATCCCGTAAGGAATGCAAAAAATGACCCCGACACCCTTTGCCCCGGCAATTGATAATCACAAGATTTCAACTATTTTCGCAGAAAGCCGTGCCGCGTCTGCGGGCGGCGACTTGCTTTCCCTTTACAAGCTGCTTGCCGAAGCCTTAAAATAGAAGAAATCTTAACTTTTTGGTAAATCATAAAATCCATTTCTGGTAGGGACCATGTTATTTGAGAAGCACAGTTTAAGCATATTATACGATGCACTGGATCGTTTAGAG
>DATGCF010000236.1:0-3525 GCA_035312245.1 Desulfosalsimonadaceae bacterium | reverse complement strand
TGTGGCATGTCATGGAAGTGATTTTATATGAGCTGCTTGACTCTCCGGCACAAAGGGTTTACGACAAAGACACCGGTTTTAAGCTACTTAAACCCTGACGGCTTCGTAAAAAGCGGTTTATGCCGCCGCGGCGGTGTTTTTGCAGAAAGTAACTCAAAAAGGCGCTCAAAACCCGTCCATACTGTCATTTCGAGCGGCAGCGAGAAATCTTTACAATAAGATTCCTTGTCACGATCGTTCCTCGGACTGACAGTAGCGGAAAGGTCCGGAATAACAATATATAGTATTGAGTTCCTTGGAAGTCCAATATCTTTGTTGCGCTGCATCCCTCGGAATTTCACGTACGAGTAACCTGCTTAAGCCCTGAAGAAGAGGAGTTAGATCATGATCATTCCGGTGATATTGGCCGGCGGTTCGGGCACGCGGCTGTGGCCGCTGTCCCGGCAGCTGTATCCCAAGCAGATGCTGAAATTGACCAACGACTACACCATGTTTCAAAACACCCTGCTTCGGATTCAGGATGTCCAGGGCATGGCAGCGCCGATCGTGATCTGCAATGAAAAGCACCGGCTGATCGTGGCTGAACAGTTAAAGGCAATCGGGATCTCGCCATCCGCCATTTTTCTCGAGCCGGTGGGCCGTAATACCGCGCCTGCCGTGGCCATTGCCGCATTAAAGGCAATTTCCATTGATCCTGAGGCCCTGATCATGATTCTGCCGGCGGATCATCTGATCAATGATTTGGGCAAATTCCATCAGGCCATTGCCGCAGGGGCGGATTATGCGGCAAACGGATCCTTGATGACATTCGGCGTGATTCCGGATAAACCGGAGACCGGGTACGGCTATATCCGGAAAGGGGCTCCGGCCGAAGCGGCATTGGCACATTCAGCCGCAGGGAACAGCCCCGGGTTTGAGATTGATGAGTTTGTGGAAAAGCCGGATCTGGAAACCGCCCGCAAGTATCTGGCATCGGGCGAATACTGCTGGAACAGCGGCATGTTCATCTTCGGGGCCAAGGTGGCGCTGGGTGAGATGAACCAATTCGTTCCGGATATTGTGACGGCCTGTGACGCGGCGTTTCAAAAAGGCACGGCCCACGGGGATGCCTTCATGCTGGATGCCGCCGAATTTGACGCATGCCCTTCGGATTCCATTGATTATGCGGTGATGGAAAAGACGGCGCGGGGCGTTATGGTTCCGTTTGATGCCGGATGGGATGATCTGGGCTCGTGGGCGGCCATTTGGACGGTCGGGCAAAAAGACGGGGCGGGCAATATGCTCTCCGGTGATGTCCTGACCGCGGAGGTAAGCGATTCCCTTATTTTTTCAACTCGGCGCCTGGTCGCGGGCGTGGGGCTTTCAAATCAGATTGTCATTGAGACGCCGGATGCCGTGCTGGTGGCGTCCATGGAAAAAGCGCAGGCGGTTAAGCACATAGTGGATCAGCTGAAAACCAAGGGCCGTGATGAGGCGGTTCGTCATTCCCTGATGCATCTGCCCTGGGGAGAGATGGAAATCGTTGATTCAAATCCGGATGTCTATATTCGAAAATTAAGATTGCACCCTGAAAACACGATTGCATTTTCAGGACATCAATATGAGGCGTTGTCCTGGATGATCTGCTCCGGCAGCGGCCGGCTGGCCATAAGTGGTGAGAGCCGCGAAATCCGCCCGCCCGATAAGCTGACCATAGATGGGGATGCCGATGTCCGGCTGCAAAATCCCGGGACAATGGATCTGGTTGTTTTGGAGGTCATCTGCCAAATGGCTGAAGAAGTGGATCATTTGATCTGATACGGAGACGCCCGCATTTGTGCGGGGCTTAACAATGTGGCTGTTTGTATGGAGAGAAGAGGATGGATCCGATTCAGGCCATAATTCTGGGGATTATCCAGGGACTGACCGAATTTTTTCCGGTTAGCAGTTCCGGCCATCTGGTGCTTTTTCAGCATCTTTTCGGTCTGCGCGAGCCGGCGCTTTTATTTGACATCAGCGTCCATGTGGGGACGCTTTTGGCGGTGCTGACTTATTTTTTCAAAGACATCGCCGCTCTTTTCAAATCCGTGTGTCGGTTTGGCGCCCAAATCTTTATGCCAGGGGCTGAGCGCTTCCCCGGATGGCGGCAGGATAAGGATTTGCGGATGGTCGGCCTGATTTTTGTCGCCTCGCTGCCCACTGCCGTATTGGGCTTCGGATTTCACCAGATTTCCGATCAATTGTTTGCCTCTCTCCAAGTTGTTGGCCTCGCCCTTTTTTTTACTGCCGCCCTGCTTATGGGAACCCGGCTGGTGAAAACAAAAGGGCGGGGCATTATTGCGTTTACCGTCTGGGGGGCCTTGATGGTCGGGGTTGCGCAGGGGTTGGCCGTGATCCCCGGCATCTCCCGGTCCGGGGCTACTATTGCGGCGTGCCTGATGCTGGGGCTTAATCGGGATGCCTCCGCCCGGTTTTCATTTCTTCTGGCTATCCCTGCGATCCTGGGGGCCCTTTTGTTAAATGTCGTTTCCGGATCCGCCGGATGGGGGGGATTCTCGCCGGCGGCCATCGTTTTGGGGACCATCACTTCGGCTGTTGTCGGCTACCTGGCGTTAAGCACGCTGATAAAGATCGTCCGACACGGCCAGCTTGTCTATTTTGCGCCCTATTGCCTGGTGGTCGGGGGTATTGCCCTTTTTCTGGGGGGGTAATGATGCTTTATACGTAATGCCGGGCCATGCGGGAATGACTTTTAGATTCCGCCAACTTGTCCAGATCCGCGGGATTGCAGCTGACCACGCGGTCTCTGCCCTCGCTTTTGGCTTGATAAAGCGCCTGGTCCGCCCCAAATATCAGTTTGTCCGGCGTGATATGGGGCTCGGGGACGCAGGCGGCGACACCGATGCTCACGGTCACCCGATCGCTGATAGTTGATGCCTGATGTGCGATATTTAAATCAGCGATCCGCTGGCGGATCTTTTCACCCAGATTTACCACTGCCGCCAGCTCTGTGCCGAAAAGCACAACGGCGAATTCCTCCCCGCCGTATCTGGCAATAAAGTCACTTTCCCGCTTAATGGTTTCGTGAAGGCTTTCGGAAACAGTCTTTAAGGCATCATCGCCGGCCAGATGCCCATAGGTGTCATTATAGGATTTAAAGCAGTCAATATCGAGCATCAGCAGGCCAATGGGAATTGACAACCGGGTGGCGGAGGCCAAGAGTTTTTTGAACATATAATCAAAGTATCGCCGGTTGGGAATTCCGGTCAGACCATCCGAGTGGGACAGACGTTCCAATCTGGCATTGGCGGTTTCAAGTTCCTTTGTAATCTCTGTCAGCTGCTTTTCGCGCTTTCGCAATTTATCGAGCTGATCCTTGAAATGCATAATGGAGCGCACCCGGGCAAGCAGTTCCATTTTTTGGACGGGTTTTAGGAGGAATTCAATGGCGCCGGCATCAAAGGCTGAATCAATATTTTCCGGATCCGTCTGTGCGGTCATAATGACGACTGGGATATCCGAAAACCGGGGATGGGATTTGATGAT
>DATGCF010000235.1:0-2631 GCA_035312245.1 Desulfosalsimonadaceae bacterium | reverse complement strand
TCCATTTCAGGGGCAGTTCGGAAAAGACCTCTTTGGCAATATCGCGATCAGCCGCCTCGTCGTGGACGGAACGGGTGATCAGGTCAAACGGCAGGGCGTTTTCGGAGACATTGTCATAGGTATCGACAATGAAATTGTCCGGATTTTCCGCAAAACTGTAGATGGAGAAGCGCTCCACCAGCTCCATCACGGCACTGGCTTCAGCCTGGGCCGGCGTGGCCCCTTTTCCCATCTGTTTGGCGGTGCCGGTCAGCCGGGCCGCATCCGCGCCGCAGACACTGAAAAATACCGGAATATCCAGGCGGCCGTTGTCGATCCGCACGGTTTCCGCCAGGATATCAAGGTCTAGTTGACTGAATTTTTCCTTCACCCGGCGGACGGTTTCCGCCGGCGGCATGGATTTATCCTGGTCTTCTGTGGATTGTTTGTATGCGTCTTTTAGGGTAAATAAATGTTTATGCAATGGGTATGTAATCCTCCTGGCGCTGAGCCGCATATTTCTCTTTAGAAGTATTACGCCCGGGCCATTGCCCGGGACCGAGCGTAAAAGTAATTTTAAAGGCACTAAGGCACTGAGGCGCGTTTTTCAACCTCTAAACCGTGAGCTTTGCCACGCTTCCCTTTTGGAAAACGTCACCACCTACATTTCCTTTTGAAAAAGGCCACCACCTGAGCCCCCCCTCTGCAAGAGGCCACCACCTAAGCCCCCCTTTGAAAAGGGGGGATTGGGGGGATTTATAACGTACTATGATGAAAAATCCCCATAAATCAAAATTTGCCAAAGGGAAACTTAAAGGAACTGCCGTTTTTTATAAGCCTTTTCCAAGGTCAAAGGCACTGATTTTTTTAAACTGTGAACTCGAAACATTTGGCGGATGCGCTGTCGCTTATCCGCCCTACTGATTCGTGCGCGTTCTCGTAATCGGCTTTAAATTTTTTCGAGTACGATTACGAGTACGAGAACCGTCCTGATGGCGCGGGACTGAGTACGATCAATTTAAATATGAAATCTTTTCACCCCCCCTTCTTATCCGACAGCATCTCCATAAACGCATCCACCCGGGTCTGGAACTGGGCCATGGAGAAATTGCGGTCATCCATGTGGTCCGCGTCAATAATGACTGAAGGGATACCGAGCTCTGTTTCCAGGGCCTCCTTGATCTCCATCTGTCCCAGGGTAATTGGAAGACAGGACTTGTTGCGGTGGAATATCACCCCGTCAATGGCATATTCCCGGCAGGCGTTTAAGACCATTTCCTTTCGCTTGCTGATCGACACGCAGGAGACCAGCGGATAAGACATGAGGCTTTTTAAGGCAAGCGAGCGGATCGGGTTTTCGGGATCCATCCGGATGGACCAGGCCGCGGAATAGGTTTCGGCGACCACCACGCCGCCGGCCGCTTCAAAATAATTAAAAAGCCCCATATTGTACCATAGGGGAATGTTGTCCCAGAACAAGCGAAGCTTTTCGTTTTCAATCACCCCGCCGCCGGTTTCGGCCTTTTCTTTGACCTCGTCCCGGACCCGGGTCAGGTAATCCACCGCCTTTTGGGTCCCCTGCAGGGTGACCATCACAAACATGATCCCCATTTCGGCAGCGGAAAAGGGCACAGGAATGTAGCGCCGATAGGCCATGATCTCGTCCCACAGGACGCAGGCATGGTCGGACAAGGCCACAATTTCGCATAGCCTGTCCATGTCGAGTTTTTTACCGGTGGTTTCTGTCAGGAAATCGATAAGCCGCCTGCTTTCGGCAATGGCATAATCGATATGGGTCTCGGTAATGTCTTCCACCGCCGCCTGGGGCAGATCGGCCGAAAAAACGGCGGCTTTGGGAAACCGGCGTTCAAGTTCATGAAAGATTTTCATCACCGGCACGCAACCCCCCCCGGGCGTGAGCAGGAAGTCCGGTTCCGGCAGGCCGCCCAGTGGTGTGTTTTCCTCATTCATCAGCCCGTTCACATAGCCGATGATATTTCTTAAATACCCGCAAAGATCCCGGGAATAGCCCATATCCTCGGAGATCTTAAAGTTCTGCGGCGTAAGACCGAATGCCGCGCACACCGGCGACCAGTTTTCCGGAAATACGGGCTGCAGGTCCATGGCATAGCAGAGCTCAATCGCCCCGTTCATGGGGGGCATCCAGCCCACGTGCCGGCCTTCGGCTTTGGCGGTCTGGCAGTTCAGGTAGTATTCGGTGACCACCTGGTTCAATTCCTTCGATGTTTTCAGCCGCTTGTTGGATTTCCGGTCTTCTGTCATGGGATTTACGCCTCAAGCATTTCAAAGAAGCTTTCAAGCCGGGTTTTTGCCTGCCCGCCCGGTTCCCAGGACTCATCCATTTCCAGCAGCAATACCGGGAGTCCCTTTTCTCGGAGAGCCTTTGCCAGGCTTGGGTAATCAGAAAGATGCGGGGTGCAGAATTTCTGAAGGATCAATATCAGGCCCTTTGCTCCGGATTTCTCCATTAAGCCAAGCAGCACCGGGATGCGGTCTTCCGCCCGGGCCCGGGCCGGACATGGCATGCGCTGCATATACCGGTTAATCAGCCGATCCATGGGGGTCTCGCCGAGGGCTGCCGGCGGAACAAGCGGGCGATACCCATTGCAAAGGTCATCCGCAACAATCCGG
>DATGCF010000234.1:0-3845 GCA_035312245.1 Desulfosalsimonadaceae bacterium | reverse complement strand
AAGCCCTCGCCGAAGAACTCGATAAATTTACCCACCACCCCTTTCTGGCGGAGCATCTGGGTAATGGTCAACACCAGGTCCGTGGCGGTGGTGCTATCCGGAAGCCGGCCGGTCAATTCAAATCCGATCACCTGCGGCGTCAGCATGTAATAGGGCTGGCCCAGCATGACGGCTTCGGCCTCAATGCCGCCCACACCCCATCCCAGTACGCCGATGCCGTTTATCATGGTGGTGTGGGAATCAAGACCCACCAGGGTGTCCGGATAAATCATGGTTTCGCCGGCTGCATCGCCGGTCATCACCACCTGGCCCAGGTATTCGAGGTTGACCTGGTGGCAGATGCCTGTGGCCGGGGGCACGACGCTAAAATTTTCAAAGCTTTTCTGGCCCCATTTAAGAAACTCGTAGCGCTCGCGGTTTCGCTCCATCTCTTTTTCCGCATTGATCTCATAGGCGCTTTTGCAGCCGAACTTATCCACCTGCACCGAATGATCGATGACCAGGTGCACCGGAATCTGCGGATTGATTTTTTTGGGGTCCCCGCCCAGGCGGGCCAGGGCATCGCGCATGGCCGCCAGGTCAACGACCGCCGGAACGCCCGTAAAATCCTGCATTAAAACCCGGGCCGGCATATAGGGCACCTCGCCTTTGACATCCGGGGTCGGCGACCATCGGCTTAATCCTTCAATATGGGCCTTTTCGATGTGTTTGCCGTCTTCGTTTCTCAGCAGATTTTCAAGCAGGATGCGAATGCTGACCGGAAGGCCGTCCAGATCCACATTGAGTTGTTCGGCGAGCTTTGGCAGACTGAAATAGGTGTATGAATGGGTACCGATCTCAAGCGTTGACCGGGTGTTAAAGGAATCCGTTCCTTTCATCTAATCCCCCTCAAACAGCAGATTAAGGTTATAATGCGGCGCCGGTTCCCAGATCAATTCGAATCCGACCGGACGCCGGCTTAAGTTGGCATATCCATTAGTATATACCTATTATCATCATGTTATCCGCCAATTCAAATGGAAAAATGGTCCGATTTATTGGACATCCCTGTGAGAGGATTATATTTAATAGTGATGACAACGTCTTTCTTGAATTTAACTAAAAACCAACCTGTTGCAGGATCTGTATAAATGAACACACGGGCGGAATCAGACAGCCTGGGCGAGATCCACGTCCCTGCGGAGGCCTATTACGGCGCCCAGAGCCAGCGGGCCAGCGACAATTTTCCGGTGAGCCGGCTCAAGCTGCCGCCGGTTTTCATCCACAACCTGGCGCTGATTAAAAAATGCGCGGCCCAGGTCAACCAATCCTTAGGGCTTATCAAAGAGGCGCATGCCCAAGTCATCGCCCGGGCGGCGGACGAAGTGATCGCCGGCGAGCTGGACGATCATTTTATTGTTGATGTATTTCAAACCGGCTCGGGCACGTCCACCAACATGAACATGAATGAGGTGATCGCCACCCGGGCCAATGAAATATTAACCGGGACCCGGCAGACAAAGGGCGAGATCCATCCCAATGACCATGTCAATAAATGCCAGTCCAGCAACGATGTCATCCCGTCCACCATTCATATGGCCGGGCTTCGATCCATACGGGAAGCCCTTCTGCCGGCCCTGACCCGGCTACTCGAAAAGCTTAACGAAAAGGCGTCGGCATTTGCGGATATCGAAAAAATCGGGCGCACCCATCTCCAGGATGCGGTGGTGATGACCCTGGGAGATGAGTTTTCCGGCTATGCCGGCCAGATCGAACGCGGTAACCAGCGGCTTGAAGGGCTTCAGGAGCGGCTTTCCAAGCTTGCCCTGGGCGGTACGGCTGTCGGCACGGGCCTAAACGCCCACCCGGATTTTGCGCCCCGGGTAATCGCCTTGATCGGAAAGGAAACCGGCATTTCTTTTTCAGAGGCGCCCAATCATTTTGAGGCCCAGGGCGGATGCGATGCGGCGGTCGAGGCCAGCGGCAATTTAAAAACCATCGCGGTGGGGCTTTCCAAAATCGCCAACGACATCCGGTGGCTGGCTTCCGGCCCCCGGTGCGGCCTGGGGGAAATCAACCTGCCGGAACTCCAGCCCGGCTCATCCATCATGCCGGGCAAAGTCAACCCGGTGATTCCCGAGTCGGTGATCCAGGTCTGCGCGCAGGTCATCGGAAACGACACGGCGATTACCCTGGGCGGCCAGGGCGGATATTTCGAACTAAACACCATGCTGCCCCTGGTTGCCTACAACCTGCTCCAGTCCGTTGAACTGCTGGCCAATGCGGCGAATCTGATGGCGGATAAATGCGTGGCGGGAATTTCGGCAAACAAGGAGCAGTGCACGGCAAATATTAAGAAAAGCCTGGCCATTGTCACCAACCTGGTCCCGCATATCGGCTATGACCGGGCCGCGGCCCTGGCCCATAAAGCGCATGAAAACAATCGCAATATCGAAGAGGTGGCGCTTGAAGAAAAACTCATGGACCCTGAAGCACTGCAGCAGATCCTTTACGGCAAATCCAGCGAAGAAAAAGGCGAATAGGCCCTAAATGTTTACATAATAAAGGAGGACCGGATGGCGGACACAACCAAAGACATCAAAAATACCGGGCTGCGGGGCGTGACTGTTGCCAGCACCAAGATCTGCCACGTGGACGGCGATGCGGGCAAACTGATCTACCGCGGCTACCTGATTACCGACCTGGCGGAAAAGGCGACGTATGAAGAGGTCGTACATCTGCTTCTTTACGAAAAACTGCCGAATCCGGAAGAGCTCAAACAATTCAGGAAAGAGCTGGCCCAAAACCGGGCGATTTCGGATGACGTGATCGCGGCGCTTAAAACCCGGCCCAAAACGTCGCTGCCCATGGATATCCTCCAGGCCGCCGTGCCGATGCTGGCCAATCACGACCCGAATCCCGAGGAACTGAAAATTGAAAACGCCGGCCGGATCGCCACCCGTTTAATCGCCCAGTTCGAGACCATTGTGGCCGCCTGGCACCGGATAAGACAGGACAAAGAACCGGTGGCGCCGGACCCGGATCTCAACCATGCCGGCAATTTCCTCTACATGATGTCCGGTGAAAAACCGGATGAAGATATGACGCATTTTATGGATACCTGCCTGGTGCTGCATGCCGAGCATTCCTTCAACGCCTCCACGTTTTCGGCCCGTCAGGTGTGCTCCACCCATGCCCATATGTACGCGGCCGTGGCCGCGGCGGTCGGCTCTTTATCCGGGGAGCTCCACGGCGGGGCGAACGCCCGGGTCATGCAGATGCTAAAAGAGATCGGCTCCATTGACGCCATTGACGACTATGTGCGCAAAAAACTGGACAGCGGCGGGAAAATCATGGGATTGGGGCATGCGGTTTACAAAAACGGCGATCCGCGCGCCGCGATTCTGGCCCCGATGTCCAAGCGGATGGGCGAGAAAGTAAACGACACCAGGTGGTACGAGTTGTCCGACGCGCTGGAGAAAAAGGGGAAAGAGGTCTTCAAGGAAAAAAAAGGGGCGGATATCTTTGCCAACGTGGATTTCTACAGCGCCTCCCTCTATTACGCCATGGGCATTCCCATTGACCTGTTTACACCGGTCTTTGCGATCTCCCGCATTGCCGGCTGGGCCGCCCATGTGATCGAAGAGCAGTTTGCCGGCGCCGCCCCCAAGCCGGTCCTCTACCGCCCGGCATCCGAATATATCGGCGAATACTGCGGTCCCGAGGAGTGTGCATTTGTGCCCATGGAAGAGCGGAATTGAGAAAAATATAAAAGTCCAGTTTCTCCGGCAAATCTCCACTATCTATCTTTAGGCAGGCACGGTGGCCTGCCCTACAAATGGCATATGGAAATCTTTTAGGGTCGG
>DATGCF010000233.1:0-2927 GCA_035312245.1 Desulfosalsimonadaceae bacterium | reverse complement strand
AGAAAGAAACTCAAAAAGGCGACCAAAATCCGTCCATATTGTCATTTCGAGCGGCAGCGAGAAATCTTAGCGCCAGGGAGAGAAATCTAAGATTCCTCGTCGCTGACGCTCCTCGGAATGACATCAGCGGAATTTTCTGGAATAACGACATATATTATTCAGATTCATAGGCTTATATCACTGACCTTGCGTCCTTTTGAAAAATCAGTAGAATTATAGTGATATGAAGGTCTCTGTCACATGCTACGCCGGCTATCGCGGCGATGAAACCCCCCGATCGCTGACCATTGAAGATCGGGAAATACGGGTCCGCTCCGTAAAGGCGCGCTGGCAGAGTCCGGATTATCGATATTTCAAAGTACTGGGCGATGACGGCAATATATATCGCCTGCGCTTTGACGGCAGCTGCTGGGAACTTATTTAGCCGCTGACAGGCGCCAGCGCGCGGGGTGCGGCTAATTGGCCGACTCTGCCGTCGCCTTCTTTTTTCCGATGATCTCTTCTACCTCATCCTTGGAGAGGGTTTCATGCTCCAGAAGCGCCTTGGCCAGGGCATCGAGTTCCTGCTTGTGCTCCTTTAACGCATCCACCGCCTTGTTGAGGCACTCGGAAATCAAACGCCGGACCTCGTCATCAATAATTTTCGCGGTCTCTTCACTGAAATCCTTCTGGGAGCCAAGTTCCCGGCCCAGGAAGGGGTGTGAGGAGCCGTACTGGAATGCCACAGAGCCTACTTTTTCACTCATCCCCCACTGGGTGACCATGCGGCGGGCAATCTGGGTGGCCTTCTGCAGGTCATCGCCGGCGCCGGTGGTGGCATCGGAAAAACGGGACTGCTCAGCTGCGCGTCCGCCCAGCATCACCGTGATGCGATCCAGCAGATACTGCCGGGTCAGGTTGAAGCGGTCCTCTTCGGGAATCTGTTCAGTGGCCCCAAGCGCCCGGCCGCGGGGAATAATGGTGACTTTTTCCAGCGGGTCCGCACCCGGCAGCAGCATGGACATCATGGCATGGCCGGCCTCATGATAGGCGATGACCTCTTTTTCATCCTCGTTGATCAGGTCTTCGCGCTCGATGCCCATGAGGATTTTATCCCGGGCCTGATCAAAATCTTCGGCCTCCACTTTTTCCTTGCCCTTGCGGGCGGCCAGAAGCGCCGCCTCATTTACCAGGTTCTGCAGTTCAGCGCCGGAAAACCCGACGGTTCGGTTGGCAACGGTTTCAAGATTCACGTCATCGCCGGTGGTCACATGCTTGGTATGAACTTTTAGAATCGAAATGCGGGCGTTTTTCTGGGGCAGCTCCAGGGAGACCTGACGGTCGAATCGACCGGGCCGGGTAAGCGCCGGATCAAGCACATCCGGCCGGTTGGTGGCCGCCATCACCACCACGGATTCCTGAGGCGAGAATCCGTCCATTTCGTTTAAAATCTGGTTCAGGGTCTGTTCCCGCTCATCATGGCCGCCGCCCACGCCGGTGCCCCGCACCCGGCCGATGGAATCGATCTCATCAATGAATATAATGGCCGGGGATTCCTTCTTGGCGTTGTCAAACATATCCCGCACCCGCGAGGCGCCGACCCCTACGAACATTTCGATAAATTCCGAGCCGCTGATGGAGAAAAACGGCACCTCCGCTTCACCGGCCACCGCCCGGGCCATAAGGGTCTTGCCGGTGCCGGGCGGGCCGACAAGAAGCACGCCTTTGGGCAGCTTACCGCCCAGGGACCGATACTTGTCCGGGTCCTTAAGAAAGCCGATGATTTCCTGAAGCTCCTTTTTGGTGTTTTCAAGGCCGGCCACATCATCGAACTCGACATCGCTCATGGATTTTTCAAACAGTTTGGCCTTGGATTTGCCAAAGCCGAAAATACCGCCGCCGGCTCCGCCGCCCATGCGGTCCTGCATCTGTTTGGAGAAGTATAAAAAGGCGCCGATGATGATGACCCAGGGCAAAATGGCGATCAACAGGTTCACGAACCAGGACTGCTTGGTGGACTTGGCGTGAATCGTGACATCGTTATTCTCCAGCAGGTTGATCAGCTCCGGGTCCTGCATGGCCGGGGCCACGGTTTTAAACTGCATGGCCTTAGGAGTTGTTTGGCTTTTATCCCCGGCCTCGGACTGACGGGACTTATACCTGCCGGTAATCTGGTGGCCCTGCATGGTGACTTCAGCCACGTTGCCAGACCCCACTTTTTCTTTAAACTGGCTGTAGGGGATGGTGTTGACACGCGAGGCCATAATCGTCTGGCTCACGTATAAGATTGCCATCAACAACACCGCAAACCACAGAAGCCGAACCCACGTGGGCTGCGGCGTCTGCTGGAAAAATGGCTGCTGTTGCTGTTGTCCCTGCTGCTGATTGTCAGGGCCGCCCGGCTGCTGCTGATTAGCCATATGAAGAACTCCCTATGCGTTTCCGTTTTCCGATATTCAAGTTTTCTATGTATAAACCTAAGCGGGATTTTGTTAGGGCTCAAACTTTTTCTGATTTAAATTCATGGCTTCGCAAAAAGTCCAATATTTTTGTTGCGCTGCATCCCTTGGGATTTGCGCGCCCCGATCTTGAACATTTTGCTTGGCCATCTCAAAATTGACTTTTAAGGAACTTCACGGTTATTCGGTTTTGGCTATTAGGTATTAGGTGAATGAAATCAAACCTTTATGATTTAATTAGTTCATGGTTCACAGTTCACAGTTTAAAAGACGCATCGCTTTTGGCTTTGGAAAAGGCTTATAAAAACGGACAATTTCCTTTAAGTCCCCCTTTTCAAGGGGGGGAATTTAGGGGGATTTTTCATCATGGCCCAATATAAACCCCCCCAATCCCCCCTTTTTCAAAGGGGGGTTCAGGTGGCGGCCATTTTCAAATGAAACTCAGGTGGCGGCCTTTTTCAAAGGGGGCTCAGGTGGCAGCCTTTTTCA
>DATGCF010000232.1:0-3178 GCA_035312245.1 Desulfosalsimonadaceae bacterium | reverse complement strand
CCAGCCGGAGCGCGGCCCTGACCTGGACCACGCTGGCGTTTTTCGCCGGATTTGCCGGTGTCTCGGCGTTCGGGCCCATTGTGGCGCGCTTAAAGGAATCCATGGAAATCAGCGCGGTGCTGATGGGCGTGCTGTCGGCCTCGCCGTCGTTGACCGGCTCCCTTCTGCGCATCCCCTTTGGCGCAGCCGTGGACCGCATGGGCGGCAAAAAGCCCATTCTGATTCTACTGGGCCTGGCAGGTGCGGGCATCATCGGCCTGGCCCTTTTGTATGCCCTGTTTCCCGAGCCGACAGCCGCCCAGTTTCCAATGTTTTTACTGGCCGGCATCTTGTGCGGCTGCGGCATCGCCATATTTTCGGTGGGCATTCCCACGGTTTCCTACTGGTATCCCCAGAAAAAGCAGGGGGCAGCCCTGGCCGCCTATGCCGGGCTGGGCAATCTCGCCCCGGGCCTGTTTGCCATGCTTTTGCCCGCCATGGTGGCGGCCATGGGGCTGAAGTTTTCCTACATTGTCTGGGCGGTGTTCGTGCTGGCGGTATTTGTGCTGGTGATGCTGCTTATGAAGGATGCCCCGTATTTTCAGTACCGGGAGATGGGCATTGAAATCGATGAAGACGCCCTGATCCATGCCTGCGGCCAGGAGCTGCTGCCCTCGGGCACCGCAGCCGAATCGCTTAAAAAAGCCGGCGCCAACTGGCGCACCTGGATTCTGACCTATTTCTACTTTATCAACTTCGGCGGATTTATCGCGCTCACCGTCTGGTTTCCCACCTACTGGTCCGAGTTTTTCAAAATGAGCATCATAAACGCAGGGTTCCTCACCGCCGCCTATTCCCTCTCCTCATCCCTGCTCCGTGTGGCCGGCGGCCGGGCTGCAGACATTTTCACCGGCGAAAAAGTGGCCCTGTTTTCCTTTGCCGCCGTCATTACCGGCTCCATCCTCATGGTCCTGGTGACCCAATCCTTTGCCCTGGCCTTTTTGGGCCAGATGATCATGGCATTAGGGATGGGCTTTGCCAATGCAGCCGTGTTCAAGCTGGTGCCGCGCTACACCCCCGCGGCAGTGGGCGGTGCCTCGGGCATCGTGGGCGGCCTGGGCGCATTCGGCGGATTTGTGATCCCCCCGGCCATGGGCCTGTTTGTAACCATCTCCCCCACAGCCGGCTACAGCAAAGGCTTTGTGGTCTTTACCATACTGACCATAGCCGCCCTGGGGCTTTTATACGTGCTTTACCGCTATCCCCCGGCAGAGGGCAATGCCCTGTAAATGACGAGAGAGGGACGAGGGGACGCCCTTTATATTTTTACATTTAATAAACGCGGCAGGTCCAAACCATAGAAAAGCGTCGCGATCCTGATCGTCACAGAATATTTCGGCGCGCTCGATCCCTCGTACAATGATGCGGGGCACCGCCCCCGGCGCATCTATTCCGGCTTGTCTCAGTATGCCTTTTCTTTAGCATGCCGGATTTGAACCGTAAATATAAATATATAAAGGGCGTCCCCCCCCTTCTTTAAAAGAGCTCGACAAAACCGTCGCTTACGGCCTTTTTGCCGTTTTCGTTTTTCACGTCAAAGCGGATCCGCCCCGGACTGGTGGTTTCTTCCGGGCTGCGGGCCTCGATATCAATGGCGCTGCCCGGCCGCACCATGTCGGTAAACCGGCAGGCAATGGTGCGGATGCGCGCGGGATCGCCCCGGGCAAAGCCGTTGGTGATTTCCCGGACCGCCAGGGCCAGGGTGGCCGTGCCCTGGACGATGATTCCGGGCAGGCCCATGCTGCGGGCAAAGTTCACGGACGTGTGAATGGGGAAATAAATATTGCTGCAGCCGTCGTAAATATATGTAAAAAGCGGATCGATCTCGATCCGGCGCTGCCAGTCAGCGGACTGCGGGCTTTTTTTGTGGCGGGGGATTTCCGGTACTTCGCTTCTGCCGGCGCCCTCGCCTTCGCATTCCACGCCCCGGAAAAGGGCCCCGATATGTTCGACGAAAACGCTTCTGCCGGATTCATCCGCGGCGTCAAACCGGAGAATGGCGTGGGTGCCGGTCCAGTGCCGCAGCACGGCGGCGATTTTCCCGCGGATGGCAAACTTTCCGCCCGGCATAATCGGCCGGAAAAACCTGATGTGTTCGGTGTAGTGTACCATGGTGGGGATGATCTCTGCGGGAAAGTCGTCTGCTTCGATATAATCCGAGAGGTTTTCCGAGACCGGCCAGGTCAGAGCCACGGAAAACATGGGCGGCGCAATGATGCCGCCCTTTCGCTCATCGTTGAAATAAACTTCGTTATTATCCGAGGTGGCTGCGGCATAATTCATGGCATCGCGCCAGCTCACTATTGTGGTGTATTCTCGCAGGCGCGTTCCGGCAAATTGCGGGCTTAATTTCATGGGCGGTCCCTGTGGTTGTTTTTGCCTTTATTTCACCTAAATTTAGGTTTCATATACTATACGCGGCCCGGCATTCACAAGCCCCAAAACGCCAAAAATGGGGCCAGATCGAATTTGTAGCTGGGTGGACCCCGGACCGGGAATTTGTTATGAAAGTCCGTTTGGTGACTGTGGATATGCAATTGCTGCGTGAGTTTTCTTCAGTGGCAATATCATTAAATTCGTTCGGCAAATAGTTTCGGCGTTTTGCCGAAAGGCGATATTAAAATCAGGGTTGCCGGGTTTTTATGTGAATCCCATGGTTGACAGAACACTCAGGGGG
Organism: Desulfosalsimonadaceae bacterium; assembly: GCA_035312245.1. Classification (GTDB taxonomy): domain Bacteria; phylum Desulfobacterota; class Desulfobacteria; order Desulfobacterales; family Desulfosalsimonadaceae; genus M55B175. The sequence goes on along the minus strand of DATGCF010000232.1, from coordinate 462 downwards.
CATAAGATATGAAATAAATGGAGGCGAAAACCGGACTGATGAAAATTATAGACAACCTGCAGTGGCGGATGAACACCGCGGAGATCCAAAAGCGCCTGCACCTGGAGGCAGACAGCCGAGAATGGCAGGAGGTGGAGGCCATGGCGGATCAGGCGGCTGCGCTCATCCGGCCCAAATGTGCGTACAAAGCCTGCTATGTTCAGGAAAAGGAAGATGATGCGGTTATTGTCGAAGGGGTGCGCCTGGAAAGCCGGGTGCTTAGAAAAAACCTGGAATCCGCGGAACGGGTTTTCCCCTTTGTCATCACCATCGGTGCGGAGCTGGAGGAAGCGGCCAGGGCCCGGGATGATTATCTTGAACAATACTATATGGACACCATTGCCAACGTGGCCCTGCAGGACGCCATTCAAAATCTTCGTGCCCGCCTGCAGGATCAATACCAGATAGACAAGCTTTCCTATA
>DATGCF010000231.1:0-7062 GCA_035312245.1 Desulfosalsimonadaceae bacterium | reverse complement strand
ATAATTGGATACTTTTGCTAATCTTTGCAGTTTTTTTGCAGACATCACCGGCATTGCACCCGGCGTGCGAGGGGGTTCCATTGCCTTTCTCCTTGACAGCCTGCTGACGGTTTACTATAAAAATCAGCGTTAAGGTGCCATACGCTTAATAGGGAATCCCGTGAAAGCCGGGAGCGGTCCCGCCGCTGTAACCCCGATTCGTTTGCTTAACGAAAAACCTTTTCAGCCCTGATGCCACTTTTCGGTCAAAGCCGGATGGGAAGGCCGCTGAAAAGGCGGGGGAGCCAGAAGACCTGCCTTAACCAATACATCGGTGGCCTGCGGGATAACAGGAGCCGAATTTGTTGTATTGATAATTCAAAGGGTTAAGAAAACTGGGTGCAGCCCTTCGGATGCGATGCATCGCGTCCGAAGGGCTTTTTTATTTGAAGACGGGGTTAAAAGAATACAATTGCCATTCACTTGGTCATCTTCCGGGTTCCGTTTGTTAAAAACCAGACCCTAAATCTTCAGCCGAAGACAACCTCCATGGCAGACGGAATCCGGATTATGGCCATTTCGCGATAAAGGCCCAACCGCCATATTAACGATGGTTTTTTGAGAAAGGAGAGTTTTAAATGGCGCATGAAAACGAAAACCATACGGACGTTGAAAAGGTCAAGGATACGGATCACTACAAGGAACAGTATTATGATGATTTCGTTGATAAATGGGACGATTTGATTGACTGGGATGCCCGGGCGAAAGGCGAAGGAGCGTTTTTTATTAAACTCTTAAAAGATTGTGGCAAAAATAAAATCCTCGATTTGGCCACCGGCACCGGGTATCATTCGGTTACGCTCATGAACGCCGGCTTTGAAGTGCACAGTGCCGATGGCAGTGCGGAAATGCTTTATAAAGCGTCTGAAAACGGCAGAAAGCGGGGTCTGGTGCTGCGCACCATTGAGACTGACTGGCGCTGGCTGACCCGCGACATCGAAGAGCGCTATGATGCAGTCATCTGCCTTGGCAACTCCTTTACCCATCTCTTCGCCGAACCGGATCGAAGGAAAGCTTTGGCCGAGTTCTATGCCGTGTTAAACCATGACGGCATTCTAATTATTGATCAGCGGAACTACGATAACATGCTGCGCGCGGGGTACTCGTCCAAGCACAAGTATTATTATGCGGGCGATCGGGTTAAAGCCGAGCCCGTGCATATCAGTGACGAGCTGGTTATATTTGAATACGCGTTTCCGGATACCTCCAGCTATAAGCTAAACATGTATCCGCTAAGGAAAGACTACTTTTGCAGGCTGATTCAGGACGCAGGGTTTCAGACAGTTACCACATATGGCGACTTTCAAAAGGACTATGACATTAAGAATACGGATTTCTTCATCCACGTGGCTGAAAAAGAGTAAGCCGCGGCTCCCGCAACAGACATTTGCCGATAGAGGTGTTAATGTATTTGAATCAATACAACCGCCAGGGTGGAATCGAGGAAACCGCTATTGATATTGCCATCAAAAGCGGAAACGTCTTCAACTGGCGAAATGGAAAAGCTGCCGAAGTATTCTTTGTCCACACAGAGAAGATTACCTGTCTAGCGTTGCTTTATGCAGACAGGCATCAGCACTACCAGAGTACTGGGTTTATTATCTTCGCTGACGGTGAAAAATGGCATTTTTCCATGGACGAAAGGGACGAGCCGAATATCCGGGAAAAAGCCCGGACCATGACCCAGCGGATTGCCCGGGTGTATCAGGGGACAATGAAATACGGAATTGTCGATGTTTATGATCCATTCTGCTCGAAAGAAATATGAAAATCAATATTTTCGAAGAGTTTTATGGAATACCGCAAAATAATATATATCTGGGTATACTTTTAACAAACATTTGCAAATAAAGGAAAATGATGATGGATGAGAGCATCGGCCGAAAATTTCAAGTGGATGGAGTGGGTGTTTTGTTTAAAAAAAGCCTTGAAATGTTCGCGGATTGCCTTCTGGATGCCAGGGGTGCGGAAATCACTGTCAATGATATTGAATGTAATCAAAAAATCATTGCAGTCTTCAAAAGTGGGACGGGAAACACACGCACAATGGTGAAGCGCATTGCCTGATTGTATCTGCCCGGGACTTTGCAAAAACGTTAAACATTTAGAAAGACGTTGTGCTCCCGCTTTTTTTTGAGCCAGGTCAATATATGGGATTATATTTTATGGCAGATAAACAATAAGAGCCTGATATTGCAGCCAGAAATTCAAAAAAAGTTACAGTACCCTGTTTCATTGATTGTTGCAGGAGGAGGCCTAGCCATGGCCTATCGATTCCATGCGGGAGAACTCGATCAGATGAGAGAGGCACTGGGCAGTGCATACAAGCTGTACGGGCCGACCCGATACCCTGCTGGACAAGGAACACGGAGGCTATATTGTGGACCGCACCGGATACAAGGTCTTCGGTGATACCCTCCTTCAGGGGTGGCGCTGAACCCCGAGGCCGAAGCGGCGGATCGGCTCGAGTTCAGGGGGGATCCCTATGCCTCGCATAAGACTCAAACGGGTGTATGAAAAGGCAGACCAATCGGATGGGCGCCGCATCCTGGTTGACCGGGTATGGCCCCGGGGCATTTCCAGGGCAAAGGCCCGAATCGACTACTGGGCCAAGGATGCGGCCCCGTCCAATGAACTCCGCAAATGGTACGGGCATGATCCTGAAAAGTGGGAGGCTTTCAAGACCCGGTATATCGATGAACTCAAGGCAAACCCGGAAGCGGTAAAGGAATTGCTCGATAATCTCTGCCGGGACCGGACCACCACTTTTGTATACAGCTCAAAGGAGGCGGAAAAAAACAACGCAGTGGTGCTTAAAGAATTCATTGAGCAAAACAAATGGTATGGAGCGCCATGCAAAGGGATTTGACGGAAATACAGGAAAGGGCCCTGTTAATGCGGAAAGAAAAGTTATAACTGCCGGCGGGAGCATGCCTTATCTTTTAAACCAGGCTTTTGTCCGTTCAACAGCCACATAAACCAGTGGGACATAGGCGAGGGTCAGGCCGGTGGAGACGAGCAGACCCGCAATGGCGGCCACAGCAAGGGGGGACAGGCGCTCAAGGCCCACAGCCAGCTCCAGGGCAATGGGGGTCATACCCGCAATCGTACTCAGTGCGGTCATCAGGATGGGACGGGTGCGCCGTTCAATGGCATTTTTCACCGCCGCCATCATGGGCGTCCCGTTTTTCCGCTCTTTTTCGATAAAATCGATCAGGAGAATCGAGTTATTGACCACGATGCCGGAGAGCAGCACCAGCCCCATAGCCGCGGGCATGCAGAAGTGACGGCCGGACAGAAGCATTGCCCAGGGCACCCCGATAAAGGCCAGCGGGATGGCGGACATGATGATCAGCGGGTGGGCAAAAGAGCGGAAGGTGATCGTCAGGGAAAAGTAGAGCAGCAGCAGAGCAAGGGCCATTGAGGTTCCCAACCGGCCGAAGCTTTTTTTCATCTGCTCGATCTCGCCTTCCTGGGCGATCGAGTACCCGGCCGGAAGCCGCATATCCGAAATCGTTTCATTGACCTGCTCCTGAAGGTGAGAGATCGCGGTGGTATCCCGGTAGCCGAGAACATCGACCGTGGGCTGCAGGTTCTGGCGGGTGATTACCGTCTGCCGCCAGACGGGCTTGAGATCCGCAATTTCTTCCAGGATCACAGGGCCTTTGGGGCCCGGGATCTGAAGCGTGGAGAGGGCGTCCAAGGTATTGAAACGCTTCGGGTCAAGGCGGAAACGAATGCTGTAGCCGTCCTCGCCCGGCACCCGGAATTTTGATGCGACCATCCCGCTGGTTGCGGCTTTCAGTGCATCGGAAACCCCGGAGACGGTCAGCCCGTATTTGGCCAACCGGCTTTCATCAAGGCGGAGCGCCACCTCCCGCTTGGTCTCATCCCAGGTCCTGGAGACGGACGTCAGCCCCTTGACGGAATGAAGGCGCTGCTTGACCTTTTTTGCCAGCCTGTCAAGCACTTCCGGGTCGGGTCCTGATATCATGACATCGATCGGCGCTGCGATGGCCGAGAGCGGGGTCGCCCCGTAATCATAGACATGAACGGTTTTCAATCCCTCCATTTTTGAAAACGCCCTCCGAAGACCGGACTCGATCTCCCAGATGGATTCGGGGCGTTCAAACCGGTTCACAAAGTGTGCCGTAATGATGCCCTCCTGAGCGGTCCGCTCCGCGCCAAAGCTGATAACGCTGGGCTCCGAGCCGACGGCCGTGGACATCCGGAGAAAGCCGGGCGTACGCTTGATCTGCGTCTCCATCCGGGAAACCACGGCCTCGGTTTCATCAACAGCCGTGTTTGGCCAGGTCTCAAAGGAAACTTTGACAATCCCGGTGTCCATGGGCGGCATGAGATCCCGGCCGGCCAGGGGTATCTGCCGGAGACTGACCACCAGGATCACCAGCAGCAGGGGAAAAAGAAAAAATCCTTTTTTGGAGGCACCCGCCCGGAACGCTCCGGTAAACAGGTTTTGAAGCGGGATGAGCCAGGCGTTGCGGACCCTTTCGAGGCCATTTTCGATCCGGTTGAGGCGCCTGGATGTGACCAGGTACTGCGCAAGCAGGGGAATGACCGTGATGGAGACGAGATATGAGGCAAGCAGGGCAATGGAGAGCACCACGGTCAGGGGCCGCAGAATTTTCTGGGAGTAACCGCCCACGAACATGATGGGCAGCAGCACGGCGATGGTGGTGGCCGTGCCGGCAAAATCGGCGAGAAAAATCTCGTTGGTTCCGTCCACAGCGGCCTGAAAAGGGGTCTTGGAACTGCTGTCCGACTGGACATGCTGGTCGATATTTTCGATCACCACGATGGCATCATCCACCAAGAGGCCGACGGCGAGGATGATGGCGGTCAGGGTGACAATGTTTAGTTCATAGTTTAAAAGATTCATTCCGGCAAAGGTGAGCAGGAAGGTAAACGGAATGGACAGGGCGGCCAAAAGCGTGATGCGCATGCGCGCGAGCATGAGCAGGATAACGGCCACCGTAAGAAGAACCGCATCCCTGAGCGCGGAGATCAGGTTGGAAACCGAGGTCTGGATGATCTCGCCCCGGGTGTCCGAAACCTCGAAGCGAAGATTGGGAAAAGAAGCGCGGATTTCCGGCAGGGCGGCATTCAGGGCCGCAAGTGTTTTGGTGACATGTCCGGTCTCCGCCCTCAGGATATTGACCCCGATGGCCGGCCGGCCGTTTCCGTGGTAAAACGAGCGGCGCTGTTCATGGGTTGTTTGAATTTCGGCGATATCGCGCAGATATATGGGCGCGCCATCGCTTTGCCCAATGACGATATCCCCGAGCTGGTGGCGGAAATCGCGCTCGCCCTGGATTTTTATCAGCAGCTCGTCAGTTTCCCGGTAAAGCCTGCCGGTGGGAATATTTCTGTTCCGGGCGGATATGGCCTTGGTCACCTGCCCTACGGAGAGATTCAAATCCGCCAGCCGGTCGGCATCAATGGCAAGCCGGATTTCCGGCTGGTAGCCGCCGAACACCTCCACGTTGGCAATTTCATCCACCCGTAAAAACGCTTCCTTGATTTCATTGTCACAGAGCTGGCGAACCTTGGCAAGTGACAGCCCGGCATCCGGTTTGGGGGATACCGCCAGGGTCTGCACGGGCTGGGTGGCATCGCTTACCCGAAACAGGCGGGGCGGCTGCATGTCCGGGGGAAGCTCCGGCCGTATCCGGTTGATCGCCGCGTTGACATCGGTCAATGCTGCATCCAGGCCTTTCGCGTATTCAAACTCCACTTTGACGGCCGCCGTCTCGTCCCGGATCGTTGCCCGGACGGTGCGCGCCGCGTCAATGGCGGCAAGCTCGCGCTCAACCCGGCGGGAGATGTCCTCGGTCATATCCTCGGCCGATGCGCCCGGCCAGACCAGCAGCACGGCAACCTGGGGGTAGTTTGCGTCCGGAAACAGGTTCAGCGGCAGTCGCTGGAAGCTGAAAAAGCCGAAAGCCACGCCCAGCAGAAGAAGCGCGGTGACACCATGCGGCCTTTTGAGACAGGCTGCCGCCCAGTTCATGCATCCTCCCGGCGGGCCACGGGCTGAACCGGACTTTTGTTCCCAAGCCGGATGAGCATGGATTCGCGCCCGGACACCAGCCGGGCGCCTTCGGCTATATTTCCCTTTACAACGGCCTTGTCTCCGGATTTGCCGAGAAGTTGAACCGGCTCGGCAGAAACGGTCATACGGGCTTGGTCAATAATAAATACGTAATTTTTTTCTTCCTGCTCAAGCAGGCAGTTCAGCGGTATCACAATTCCTTCAGGCCGCTTGAGGCAGACATCCACACCAATGGTTGCGCCGCTGGGAAGATGAAAAGGCTTTTCTTTGACACGGATTTCTATAACCGCAAGCCCCGCCGGTTCCATGGCCGGCTGAATGCGGTCAATAACGGCCTCCTGCCGCTTTTTTTCGAATGAAAGGCGGGCTGTGTCGCCTGCGGAGATCCGTCCGGCCGCGGCCTGGGAGACGCGCGCGAGAACCTTGTAGCCGGCATCCGGTTTTTCGATTCGCAGAACCGGCACGCCCGGACTGATCAGATCGCCGGGATCCTTCATCCGTCTGCTGATAATGCCGTCAAAAGGGGCTGTCAGCCGGGCGTATGCGTGTAAAAGTCCTTTTGCCGCCAGTTCCTTCTCAAGGCGTTCGACCCGGGCCCGGTCAAGCTCGTATTGCCGTCTTGCCTCATCAAGGGCTTCTTTGGAAACCGCCCCGTTCTCCACAATTCTCCGGCGGCGCTTGTAGCGCTTTTCCGAAAGGGTCAAGGTCTCTTTTGCCCCTTTGAGTTCGGCGGCAACCGCTTCTTTCTCCCTTTCCGGCAGCCTGGGATCGAGAAGGGCGGCTGCCTCCCCTTTTTGCAGCCTGTCGCCCACATCGCCGGCCACAGTGGCCAGATGGCCGGTGACCCGCGGTGAGAGGTCGGCATAAACTAAGGGCTCGATCGTGCCGATATAATGCTCGAAAACCGGAAGCCGGCCCTGTATGGCCCTTGCCGTATGCACCGGTACGGG
>DATGCF010000230.1:0-9496 GCA_035312245.1 Desulfosalsimonadaceae bacterium | reverse complement strand
CTCGGTGCTGGTTTCCGTGGCCTTTTTCCGGGAGCTGTTCGGTTCCGGAAACATCTTCGGCTATTCGGTGGTGCCGGAAACATTTTACAATGCCGGGTATGAGGATATGGGGATCATGCTGCTGGCGCCGGCCGCGTTTATCATCATCGGCCTCATGGCCTGGCTGCAGAAATACCTAACAACTCGGGATGAAGAATAATGACCTTGTTAAATACTGTAAAAAAAGTGTTCAGATTGTCATTTCGAGCAACAGCGAGAAATCTTTTACAAACAAGATTCCTCGTCACTGCCGTTTCTCGGAATGACAGCGGCGGAAGTCCGAACCTTGACCCCTAAACCCTGAACCTTAAACCTTGAACCTTTAATTATGGTCGATCTTGTCAGCCTTTTTTTAAACTCGGTTTTTGCGGGCAATATCCTGCTGGCCTATTTCCTGGGCATGTGCTCGTTCGTGGCCGTGTCGCGGAATCTCGAGGCCTCCATCGGCCTGGGATTTGCCGTGATCTTCGTATTAAGCATCACGGTTCCCTTAAACTGGCTCATTTTCCGCTATCTGCTGGCGCCGGGCGCCCTCGAATGGGCCGGGCTGGGTGGATTTAACCTGAGCTTTTTGAAATTAATCGTTTTTATCGCCGTGATTGCGGCCATGGTGCAGGCCCTGGAGATGATCATCGACCGCTTCTCGGCCGCCCTTTATGCCAATCTCGGCATTTTTCTGCCCTTGATCGCGGTGAACTGCGCCATATTGGGGGGTTCCCTGTTCATGGTGGAGCGCAACTACACGTTTATGGAATCCGTGGTATACGGGTTCGGCTCCGGGGTTGGCTGGATGCTGGCCATCGTGGCCATGGCCGCGGTGCGGATTAAGCTGCGGTATGCGGATCTCCCCAAAGGGCTTGAAGGGTTTGCCATCACCATGATCGTGACGGGCCTCATGGCCATGGCGTTTATGATGTTCTCCGGTATTACGATGTGAAGGCAGGTTCTAATTGATATACCTCGTCAGCCTAAGCGTATTTTCAGGCATCATTCTGATTCTGGTCCTGCTGCTGCTTTTTGTTGAGACCAAAATCGTTCAGAAGGGCGACCGTAAAATCGTCATCAATGAGGATGAGGCGCATCCGCTCACCGTGCCCATGGGCACCAATCTCTTATCTGCGCTGAATCAAAACAGCATCTACCTGCCTTCCGCCTGCGGCGGCAGCGGCTCTTGCGGGCTCTGCAAATGCAAGGTGCTGGCGGGCGGCGGCGAGATCGTGCCCACCGAACTGCCCCATCTTTCCCGGCAGGAAAAGTCGGAGCGCATCCGGCTGTCCTGCCAGTTGAAAATCCGGGAGGATATGAAAATCGAAATCCCGCCGGAGATTTTCAGCATCAAAAAATTTGCCGGCACCGTGGCCTCGAATAAAAACATCGGCACATTTATCAAGGAACTGGTGGTGGATCTGGATGAGCCGGTGGAATTTGATGCGGGCATCTACATGCAGATCGATATTCCCGAGTACTCGGTTTCATTCTCCGAATTTCAGATTGAGGAACCGTACAAGGCAACCTGGGACTATTACAACCTGTGGGCGCTTACGGCAGCTAATGACGAGCCGTTATTCCGGGCCTATTCCGCGGCCAACCCGCCGTCTGACAACCAGCGCATGATGTTTAACGTGCGGATTGCCTCCCCCCCGCCGGACATGCCGGATGCGCCGCCCGGAATTGGCTCTTCCTATATCTTCAGCCTAAAACCCGGCGACCGCGTGACCATGAGCGGGCCGTTCGGGGAATTCAAGGTCAGGGAATCCGAGCGGGAAATGTGCTTTGTGGGCGGGGGCGCGGGCATGGCGCCCATGCGCAGCCACCTGCGGCATCAGCTGCTGACCCGCCATACCCGCCGCCCGGCTACCTTCTGGTACGGGGCCAGAAACCGGATGGAGATGCTCTATGATGACGAATTCCGAAAGCTGGATCGGGAATTCGATAATTTTTCCTATTATGTGGCGCTTTCCGATCCGCTGCCGGATGACGAATGGGACGGCATGATCGGGTTTATCCACCAGTGCCTGCTTGACCGATACCTCCAGGATCATCCCGACCCGACTGAAGTCGAATACTATCTCTGCGGACCGCCCCCGATGATTGCCGCCATGAAAAGCATGCTGGACAGCCTTGGCGTAGAGCCGGAAATGATCGCCTACGATGAGTTTTCGTAAAAGGCAGCCGCCGCCTCAGGCGCTCTTCTAAGCAACTTAATCGGACTCAGTCCCGCGCGAGCGGGACGGTTCTCGTACTCGTAATCGTACTCGAAAAAATCAAAAGCCGAGTACGAGCACGAGTACGAATCAGCAGAGATTGAATTTTTAACAAATTTATATCTAAGTTATTTTTAGGCTCGGTCCCGGGCGGCAGCCCGGGGGGAATACTTTCGAAAAAGGGCCACTATCTTAACCCTCCGTTGAAAAAGGGGGGATTGGGGGGATTTGTATCCGGCCATGATAAAAAATCCCCCTAAATCCCCCTTTGGGAAAGGGTGACTTAAAGGAATCGACCATTTTTAAAAGACTTCCAAAAGTTGAGGCCACCCCCAAAAAACGTCAGAACAAATCCCGGGACAATTCAGCCCGCGTAGGTTGGGTTGAGCTTGCGAAACCCAACAGTTTGCCCATTTTTTTGTTAAGTTAATGACATTGCGACAGATCATGATTACCTTTTTGAATATTGCGGTAATAGCCGTGTTCAACAGGGAGGTACGAAGATAAGGAGACCACCCATGAAAACCGCGGAAGATATTTTGAAAGAAAAGGGAACGCCCCTGATGGTGACGATCCCCGAGGACCGGACCATTTATGAAGCCATTCGAAAGATGGCGGAAAAGCGTATCGGCGCTATCCTTGTCTCCAGAAATGACGTGATTGTGGGCATCTGGTCTGAACGGGATTATCTGCAAAACAGCCTGGCGCCGGGGTTTGACCCAAAGACAGAAAAAATCAGGGACTACATGCAGTCCGAATTAAAGTCCGCCCAGGCGGATACCCCGCTGATCCAGCTGCAGGAAATGTTTCTGGGCCTTTTTATCCGTCACCTCCTCATCAAAAAGGAAGACCGGTACCTGGGATTATTATCCATAGGAGATGTGCTGCGGGCCAGCCTTCTGGAAAAAGATCAGGAAATCAAGGAGCTAAACCAGATCGCCAGCTGGGAGTATTATGAAAACTGGGGATGGCACAGAAAGTATAAAGCGAAGAAATAAAATAGGTATTAGGTATTAGATGCGGAGGCCCAATACCCAATACCTATATACCCAACACCTAATCCCTCTTCCTTTTCGGCTTAAAAGCATTCACCCGCTCGCAAAAATGCTTTTCCATATCCGGATCATGGCTCTGCCGGTACCGCAGCCAGATATAGAGCCGAACGATCTCCGCCACTTCAGGCTTTAAATCCGGCCGCTCGCGGGCGACTCCATCCGCAAAATCCGCCGGCCCTTTATCCGGCGGCCGGGGAAGCCCCGCTTTTTCAAGCTTTCGGCAGAATCTTTCATAACAGATCCGGACCCGGTCCTTTTCCATGGCAGCGGGCCTTATCTGAAAAAACGCATAAATCCCCACAATCAGAAAAACCGTTCCGCAGAGCAGCAGAACCGCCATTAGCGGCCCCCGCCAGGAGCCCATCCGGATGCCTAAGCGCTCAAGCAGGGCCCGTTGCTCAAGATAGGAGTATTTGTCAAACCAGGCCTCCCAGCCCAGACGAATCGCATCCCACCTCAAACTCAGCTGCTGCAGCCATCCGAAACCCCTGCCTCCGGCGCGATCACCCGCGGGCAAAGCCCCGGAAGGCCCCTCCGTAATCCGGGCCGGGGCCACGGCCGCCGTCGGATCCACCCGCATCCAGCCCTCGGCCGCGGTCCAGACCTCCACCCACACATGGGCATCCGACTGCCGGATGATCAAGTAATCCCCGAAGGGATTGATTTCCCCGCCCAGATACCCGCCCACAATCCGGGCCGGTATGCCGGCGGCACGCATGAGAAAGGCGAATGCGGACGCATAGTGCTCGCAATAGCCTTTTCTCGATTGAAACAAAAAATCATCCACGGGATTTCGGCCCAAAACCGGCGGCTCTAAAGTATAGACAAACCCATTGTCTTTTAAATAGGTGATGGCCTGATTGACGGTTTCATCCGCCGATTCCGCGGCTTGTTTGAAATCCGCCGCCAGCTGCCGCGCGTTGGGATTCCCGTCCCCAGGCAGCTGTTTGGCTGCCTCAACCCCCCATGCGGCGCCTTTTTGGGGCTTCGGAAAACTGGTCATATCATAGTATTTTTTTCGGTTGACCGGCCGCATGTTCCGGAGCACATAATCCGCATGCATCCGGCTCCATTTTAACTTTTTGCCCGGCCGGTCCAGGGCGAATAGCCATCGCTCACCGTGGGGCTCCAGGACCACGGTATAGGCCACGGGGTTCTGGCCTTTCGGCAGCTGCGCCGCCTCCGGCACCCGGTTTTTCCGATGCCAGCTCCTGCCGTCAAACTCATGGAATACAATGCCCCGCCAGTATAGCGCTTCCGCCCGCGGAAGACTTCCCTCGAACTCGGCCCGGAATACGATCTCATTATCCTTGACCAAGCGGGAGATGCTGCCCGGGCTTAAGCGATCCGAAAATCCGGTTTTGCCGGCAGGCGCCTGGGAAAGGCCGAAAATGCTGCCCTGAATCCGGGGGAACAGGAAAAACAGAATAAGCATCAGGGGAATCGCCTGGGCCATGATGACACCGGAGATCCGGAGATCGCTTTTAAAGCGGCTTTCGGGGTCGTTTATCCGGATCAGGGCGGCGGTGGTGACAAAAACCGACACGAACATATACAGGGTGATGGTCAGGGTTTCGGACTGAAACAGGCTGGTGATGACAATAAAATACGCCAGAAAAAGGGTGATCATCCGGTCCCGGTGGGTGCCCATCTCAAAGGGCTTAAGAGCCGCCATTACGGCGAGAAGCCCCAGATAGGCATTCGGCCCGATCCGGGTGCTGTATGTGGCGAGCAGGCCTAAAAGGCCGATCACGGACAGGAGGATCCGCACCGGACGATTCGGCAGGGGCCATTGAAGCCGCATGGAAATGAGAATATAGCCCCACATCATCACACACCAGACAATGATCCAGACGGGCAGCCGGCTTAAATGCGGGAGAATGGCGACAACCAGCGCCAAAATGATATGCGGCAGGTATTTATCCGTTTCGTTCATGGCGGGCTCAATTTCGGTCTCATTCATCCATCTCAAAAAGAGCAAGGGTTTTCAGGCATTCGTGTTTGTGCCGCTCCCCTTTATCCGGCGGCAGATAATGCCCGGGCAGTTTCAATCCGTAAGCCAGATGCCGACGGCTGGCCTGAAGCACCATATCGGTAAGCCGAGAGAGTTTCGTTTCCATGTCCGCCGCCCGGACCGCCGTATAATCGAGCATGACAGAGTGCCTTTCTTCGCCGGCAAACTCCTTGGTAAAAACCCCCTGCCCCCGGGAGAGCGTTTTCCAGGCGATATGCTGGATCGCATCCCCAGGCTGATACTGCTTCAGGCCCCTGAAGTCATCCACCCCGCGGCTTTCTTCCGCCTTGTCCGCGTCTCCGGCCGCGGCATCGTCTGTCAACTCAAGGGAGCCGGCAAGGGGTCTGGGGTAAACCACCACCGAAGCGCCTGTATCCAGCCCGGACCATGCCCGAAAAAGGCCCAACGGAAACCGGGTGGCAATGATCAGTTTTCCGGGCGCATAAACGCCCCGGTGGACAGTTTCCGCCGCTACCGCCGTTTTGGTTTCGGTGCCGGCGACAATATTTTCAAGGACCCGCGCCCCGCCTTTGAACCCAAAGGAGACGCCCTTGCGCCTTAATGTTTCGGATCGGGTCAGTATTTCAAAAACCGCGGTTTCACCGGCAAACACCGGGGCGGCCGCCACTGATAAAACCTTGAGCCCCAGTAGGTTGCGCCAGGTATGGATGATGGAGACCAGGACCATGGCGCCCAAAAGAAAGACCAGGAGAAACCCCAGGTTATTGTTGTAATTAATGGAGCCGAGCAGCATGCCGAATAAAACCAGCAGAAACACCAATCCATGGCGGGTGGGCAGGATATATATCCGGCGGCGATTGAGCCGGATGGGCAGGGACGCATTTGTTGGATTGGAAGGGGAAAAACGCTTCTTCAAACCGGGACCGGGACTTCTTTGAACAGGTCGATCAATCGGTTGCGGGGAATTTCCATCCGGTCCGCCCGGGTGCGCAGCCGGTGGCCGATCACCCATAACAGGACCTTCTGCAGGTCTTCCGGGATGGTGTAGTCCCGGCCGTGCAGAAACGCCCAGGACCGGGCCGCCCGGGATAGCGCAAGCCCGGCCCGCGGGGAAAGCCCCACCTGGAAATGCGATGATTTGCGGGTAAAATCAAGAATATCCTGCAGGTAATCCAGAAACGCATCCGAGGTATGCACCCGATTGATCTGGTCCTGGATTTTGACCACATCCTCTTTTACCATGCAGGCGGACATGTTTTCCAGCACCGCCTGAGCGCCCTCGCCCTGCAGGATCTTTTTTTCCGCCTTGCGATCGGGGTAGCCCAGTTCAATTCGCATCAGAAACCGGTCCATCTGCGATTCCGGCAGCGGGAAGGTGCCCGCATGCTCCAGCGGATTCTGCGTGGCGATCACGAAAAAGGGCTGGCCCAGCTGGCGGGTTTCACCCTCAATGGTCACCTGCTCCTCTTCCATGGCCTCCAAAAGCGCGCTCTGGGTCTTGGGCGTGGCGCGGTTGATTTCATCCGCCAACAGCACCTGGGAGAATATCGGCCCGGGATGAAAGTGAAAGGAGGCCGCATTCTGGTCAAAAATGGATACGCCCAGGATGTCGCCGGGCAGCATGTCACTGGTAAACTGCATGCGCTGGAACTCAAGGCCCAGACATTTGGCCAGCACCTTGGCAAGCGTGGTTTTGCCGATTCCCGGCAGGTCTTCGATCAGAAGGTGGCCGCGGGCGAACAGACAGGTCAGGGCCAGCCGCACATGGGCCTCTTTGCCAAGCACCACCTGGCTGATCTGCCGGACGATGTTCTCAAACGCTTCGTTCATGGCCGATGGAACGGCCGGTTTTGCCTTTGCGATGGCGTACCTCCCGAAATTCCCAAAATCCGCGCTTATCGGTCAGCCGAGCCATTTTTTGATGCGCTGACTGATTTCCTTAAGTAGATGCCTATGTTCAGTTATGCTAAACATAACCCTTATGGCTGAAAAGTCTAAACGCCATTATCATTATTAATGCCATTTGAAGACCCGAAGCCCCACTGAAAAGAAAAAAACGCCGATGGCTAACAAGAGCATGGACGGCCCGGCGGTTTCGGCAAAGCCCGCGCCCTCGATAAAAATGCTCCGGATGCCGTCTGCCAAAAGTGTCAGCGGCAGCTTTTCAATCACCGGCAGGCTCCAGTCCGGAAAATTGTGATAGCTGAAAAAAATGCCGGAAAGCACGGACATGGGCAGCACCACCGCATTGATCAGCCCGTTTCCGATTTCCGTGTTGCCGGTATGCGATGAGGTCAGAATGGCGATACCGCCAAAGGCGATGTTGCCCGCCAGAAAAATCACCAACAGGGCCGGGAGACTCCCCTGGACATAGATATCAAAGGCAAGCCAGGCGAACAGAAAGAGGAGCCCCGCTTCAATAACATTCATGGCGATCCGGACCACCATCAGTGCCAGCAGGAAATGGGATTTCCGCATGGGGGTCGCCACCATGCGGCGCAGCATTTTCTTGGACCGTTTCTCGATCATCCCATAGCTGATCCCCCACATACAGGACATCATAATCCCCATGGAAATGAGCCCCGGAATCAAAAAATCGATATATCTCGAGCCCTGAACGGTCAGGGGTTTGACATTTTTATAGAGCTTTGCCCCTGGCGGCGCTTTGCCGGCAAGCACTTGAGAGAGTTTCAGATACGTTATCTGCGCCTCCGGATTCGCGGGATCAAAATGGTAGCGGACCTTCTCATTCTCTTGGGTGACGATAAGGCTGATGTTGCCGCGCTTGATAAACTTCAGGGCCTGGGGCCAGCTGCTCTTTATAAAAACAAACCGGGTGCTGCCCATATCCCCGTCCGACAGGGTAAGTTTATACCGCGCTTCCGCCCCTCTGTCAGAAGGCATTGGGGTGGCGTGCGCGTTAAGAAAAGTATCCAGGGGACCTGCTTCCCGGGAAGCGCCAGCCGTTTTCCCTTCTTCGATGACCGCAACATGGCGTTCTACCTCGGTCTGCTGGGTAAATGCCAGGCCCAACCCCAAGGATATAAGTATCGGGAAGATAATCCCCCAAAAAATAACCGCCGGCTGCCGGGTCACCTCCTTAAAATGGGCGACCACCAAATGGGCCATCTGTATGGGCTGAAACCATCTATTCATTGAGCCGCCTGCCTGTCATATCCGTAAACAGATCATCCAGAGTTTTTCGCCCGCATTCCATGTTTTTCGCGGATAACACCTTTTCATCCGGGTCATCCGCCAGTAAAGCCTTCAGAGTGCCTTCTTTAAGGACCTCTCCGCGATCCATGATCATAATGTAGTCGCAGAGCTGCTCTGCCTCTTCCATGTAGTGCGTGGTTAAAATCAGTGAGGTATGGGTGCGTTCCTTAAGATCCAAAAGGATAGACCAGACCTCCCGCCGGGCATTGGGGTCAAGGCCCGTGGTGGGCTCGTCAAGAATCAGGATCTGCGGCCTGTTGATCATGGAAAGCCCGAGGGCGAGCCGCTGGCGCTGGCCGCCGGAGAGGTTTACGGTATAGGCGTCTTGCTTTTCCGTCAGCGAGATAAGTTCCAATATTTCGCCCACCCGAGACTTATCCAGGTTATAAAAACTGGCAAAAAGCCGCAGGGTTTCCCAAACTGTTAATTTATCGATAAACCGGGTTTCCTGAAGCGAGATGCCGATGGCCCGGTGGAGTTCATCCGCATCTGCCTGCCAGGTTTTGCCCAGAATCCGGATGTCCCCCTTGTCCGGGGTCTGGATGCCCTCGATCATCTCAACCAGGGTGGTTTTGCCGGCGCCGTTCGGCCCCAGAAGCCCGACAAACCTTCCCTTTTCAATGGCAAGGGAAACACCCTTTACCGCATGGACGCGTTTAAAGGATTTATGAACGTTTCTGACTTCAACAACCGGGTTCATGGGTTCAGTCTTCTTTTAAGGAACTTAACGGTTTAAGGTATAGGGTATAAGGTTTAAAAGCCTCAGTGCCTTTGGCTTTGGCAAAGGCTTATAAAAAAAGGCAATTTCCTTTAAGTCCCCCTTTGGCAAAAGAGGGATTTAGGGGGATTTGTCATCATGGCCCAATATAAATCCCCCCAATCCCCCCTTTTGTAAAGGGGGGGGGTCAGGTAGTGTGCCCTTTTTCAAAGGAGGGAGGAGCCTTGTCATCTCAAAAGAACAGGCTCGAGCCTATTATCGTAAGTTCCTTTCTGCAAAAATACCGCCC
>DATGCF010000229.1:0-4541 GCA_035312245.1 Desulfosalsimonadaceae bacterium | reverse complement strand
TCCAGAAAATTCCGCTGATGTCATTCCGAGGAGCGTCAGCGACGAGGAATCTTAGATTTCTCTCCCTGGCGCTAAGATTTCTCGCTGCCGCTCGAAATGACAATATGGACGGATTTTGGTCGCCTTTTTGAGTTTCTTTCTACAAAAATGCCGTCGCAGCGTAGGGCAGGCCACCGTGCCTGCCCGAAAAACAGAAAAAATTTATCGTAAGGTTTTGCGAGTTCGCTCTTTGCGGGGCGTTTATTTTTTGCTATAGGCTGTTTTGTTTAGATTAAGAGTAAGATTAAGACGTATAAGCAACGGGCACGGTTGATGTTTGAATCCACGCAGCTGACAGACTCGATGGACAAAGAGACCCGCCAGATCCAGAAGGTGGTGCTTTACGCGTTTTTGATCAATATCGGCCTGGCCGCACTAAAGGCCGGGCTGGCCGTTGTTTCCGGAAGCCTGGCTGTTACCGCCGGCGCCATTGACTCTTTAACCGATGCATTCGCCTCAGTGGCGGTGTATGCCGGGGTCAAACTCTCGACCAAGCAGTTTAAAAACTTTCCTCTGGGGCTTTATAAAATCGAGAACGTGATCTCGGTAATTGTGGCCCTTTTTATCCTGTTTGTGGGCTATGAAATCGCCCGCCAGATTTTTCTGAATGCCGGCGCCCCGCCGCCGGACATCTCTCCCGGGATTGTGGTCCTGTTAGCCCTGGCGACCCTTGTCACCTTCATGTTCGGGCAATACGCCCTGCACCTGGGCCGAAAAACCGAATCGCCGACGTTGATCGCCGAAGGCCATCACCGCCAGGCGGATGTATTCTCCTCGCTCGTGGTCTTTTTATCCGTTCTCTTGAACTATTTCGGGCTCAATTTCACCATCTTTGGCCTGGGCATTGATCATCTGGCCGCCGGCATTGTGCTGATTTTTATCGCCGTTGCCGCCTGGCGGCTGCTGTCTGACGGCATGCGGGTGCTGCTCGATGCCTCAGTAGATGCCAAAACCCTGGAAACAGTGCGCGAAATCATTACCGAAGAGCCGGCCGTCATTCATATTAAATCCCTGGTTGGCCGAAATTCCGGCCGGTACCGGTTTATCCAGGCATCCATCACCCTGCGGACCAGTGATCTAAAAAAGGCCCATGATGTGAGCAGCCGGATCGAGGCGGAAATTCACGACCGGGTGCCGCATGTCGGCCGGATCATGATCCACTACGAACCGGAAACATCCGGCTACCGGCGCATCGCCGTGCCCATGGCGGATACGGAACATGCCATCAGTTCCCACTTTGGCGAAGCCCCCTACTTTGTGATCTTTACCCTGGATACCACCCGGCATCAGATTCTTGAAAAACGATTTGAAAAAAACCCCTACCTCAACCAAACGCATGGCAAAGGTATACAAGTGGCTGAATGGCTGGTCTCCCATCATCATGTTGACGAATGTATCGTCAATTCTGATATCAAGCACAAGGGGCCAAGCTATGTGTTTGCCAATGCCGGGGTCAAATCAAAAGTGGTTGAAACAGAAGATTTAAACCAGGTGGTGGAAAAATTCTTTTCAATCCCCGGCCAAACCGGGACGGATGTCCGAACAACCTGAATTGCCTGTTCATTCGATGCCTGAAAAAATTATTCCAGACCATATCACTATTGTTTTAAACCAGCCCCGCTATCCGGAAAATATCGGATCAGCCGCCCGCGCCATGCGGAACATGGGGATAAAACGGCTGATCGTGGTCAATCCGGAAAACTATGATATCAACCGGGTCCTCACTCTTGCCACCCATGCGGCAAGCGATGTCATCCTTCGCACGGTGATATGCAGCGACCTGGCCGGCGCGGTATCGGCGTTTAACTATGTCGTGGGCACCACGGCGCGGCTGGGGGGCCAGCGCCAGGTGATCAAACATCCGGCGGATCTGGCGGAAAAACTGATCCCCATCTCCCGGGAGAACTCAATTGCCATCGTCTTCGGCCCGGAGGACCGGGGCCTGACCAACGAGGACCTCCGCCTCTGCCACGCCTTGCTGAACATCCCCACGGCCGAATTCTCATCCATCAACCTGGCCCAGTCCGTCATGCTCATCTGCTATGAACTGTTCAAGGCGAGCCTCCCGGAGTCAAAGGCCTTTGCGCCGCGCCTGGCCACCCGCTGCGAACTGGACGGGATGTATGATCAACTGAAGGATCTCCTGGTCCGCATTGACTATATCAAGCCGGACAATCCGGACTACTGGATCAATAAAATCCGCCAGTTTTTCTCCCGCATGCCGCTCCGGGCCAAAGAGGTGAGCATTATCCGCGGCGTATACCGGCAGATGAACTGGTATGCCAGAAAATGCTACGAAGACGGCAAAGCCGGCCGGCCCATGGATCCCGCCCTGGAAAACAAGAAATCCGCCAAAAATACCGACCAACAGCCGGAGGAATAACCCCCTTCTGCGGCAGGGCAAATTTGTTCTGTCTTTTCTTAGGCAGGCACGGGGGCCTGCCCTACGGCCACATGCGTCGTAGAGTCGGCCACCGTGCCGACTAATTGTCTGTTAACAGGGCCGTGGTTATGGGTTTTGCGGTTAGAACAAATTAGCCGTGCCTTCTGCGGATTTCCGTTTGAACTGAAATGATTTTTCAGCTATGAAACCGGGTTAACATACGTCCGATTTCTAACCCCGACTTTTCACCTCAGCGCAAATGGAGGCGACATGGCGAATGATATCGAGAGACCGCAGTGGCGGACTAATTTCGGGTTCCTGTTTGCAGCCATCGGCTCTGCCGTCGGACTCGGCAATATCTGGCGGTTTCCCTATATCGCCTATGAAAACGGCGGCGGCGCATTCTTATTCCCCTACATCGTGGCCCTGCTGACCGCGGGCATTCCCATCCTGATGCTTGAATTCGCCCTGGGGCACAAGAAAAAGGCCTCAAGCCCCAAAGCTTTCCAAAAGATCGACACCAAATGGGAATGGCTCGGCTGGTGGTCCGTCACTTTTGTCATGTTCGGGATTGTGGCCTATTATATCGTGGTCATCGGCTGGTGCGCCAACTTCTTCTGTTTTTCCTTCACCCAAGCCTGGGGGGCGGACCCGAACGATTTTTTCTTTAACTCTTTTTTAAAGATATCCTCAGGCGTCTGGGACCTGAAAGGGGTAAACATCAACATCGCCCTGGCCGTGGCGCTTATCTGGCTTATCAACTGGTCAATCACCTACCAGGGCATTGAAAAAGGGATCGAGCGGGCGGTGAAATTCATGATGCCGGTGCTCTTTCTGATCACCTTTGTCATCATCATCTGGTCGCTTTTTCTGGAGGGCGCAGGCAAAGGGATTTCGCTGTATCTCACCCCCAATTTTTCCAAAATCATGAACCTGGATGTCTGGATCGCCGCCTATGGACAAATCTTTTTCTCCCTGTCACTGGGATTCGGCATTATGATCGCCTATGCCTCGTATCTGCCCAAAAATGCCAATATATTTAAAAACAGCATCATTGTGGCCTTTTCCAACAGCTTCTATGAGATGTTTGCCGGCTTAGGTGTTTTCAGCATTTTAGGCTATATGGCTCTCAAGCAGGGAATTCCCATCAAGGAGGCGGTGACCAGCGGCATCGGCCTGGCGTTTGTGGCCTATCCCAAGGCGATCTCGCTCATCCCCTTTGGCGAAGTCTTCGGCCTGCTTTTCTTCTTTCTGCTCACCATTGCCGGGATATCATCCTCCATTTCCATCATCGAGGCCTTTTCTTCCGCCATAATCGACAAATTCGGTGCCTCCCGCCAAAAGGTCGTGACCACGGTCTGCGTTATCGGGTTTTTCGGCTCGCTTCTGTTTACCTCCAACGCCGGCCTCTACTGGTTAGACATCGTGGATCATTTCCTCAACCATTACGGGCTGGTGACCGTAGGCATTGTCGAGGCGTTTATCATCGGCTGGATTTACCGGACCGAACAGCTGAAAATGCACATCGTCTCGCAGCTGGGGCTGACCGGCAGGCGGCACAATATCTTTAAATATATCGTGCTCCAGCTCTGGAAATACTGCATCAAGTTCATCACCCCGGTGGCCCTGGGAATTGCGCTGATCAACAGCCTGATGCAGGAGTTTGCCAAGCCCTATGAGGGCTACCCCTTATCCGGCATTATCATTTTGGGTGTAGGCTGGCTGATTGTCACCCACATCGTGGCCTTCGGCATATCCGGCCTGCCCTGGGCGGAGGAAAAAACGGCGGAGTAAAAGGAATTTCGGGTATTGGGTATTTCATCAGAGCAAGGCTTGTTTTCTCGCTCCTTTAAATCCCCCTTTATAAAACGGCCGGTTCCTTTAAGTTCTCTTTTATAAAACAACCAGCTCCTTTAAGTCCTCTTTTATAAAACGGCCAGCTCCTTTAAGTTCTCTTTTATAAAAAGGCCAGCTCCTTTAAGTCCTCTTTTATAAAACGGCCGGTTCCTTTAAGTCCCCCTTTGAAAAAGGGGGATTTAGGGGGATTTAGGGGGATTCAATGTTAGTGATGGGAATGTAGACCTTGAGCCCTGGCCGGTCGATAATAATATCCCCGGGC
>DATGCF010000228.1:0-9636 GCA_035312245.1 Desulfosalsimonadaceae bacterium | reverse complement strand
AAAAATGTTTCCATCCACGTGAATGAAGGCGAAATTGTTTCCATGCTCGGCGCCAATGGCGCCGGAAAAACAACCACGTTAAGGACGATCAGCGGACTTCAGCCGGTTCGCTCCGGCCGCGTCTATTTTGACGGCCATGAGATCACCAACATGAATCCGGAAAAACTGGTGGAGATGGGGCTTGCCCACGTGCCGGAAGGCCGGCAGATTTTTCAGCCCATGTCGGTTTATGATAACCTTGAATTGGGCGGGCATCTCATATATAAACTCTATGGAAAAAAAACGCTGAAATCCGATATTGAACAAATTTTCGGGTTGTTTCCCATACTGCGGGATCGCCGGAATCAGTATGCGGGCACGCTTTCCGGCGGGGAGCAGCAGATGCTGGCCATTGCCATGGCCCTGATGGCAAGACCCCGGCTGCTGCTCTTGGATGAGCCCTCCATGGGGCTTGCCCCCATGATTGTCAAGGAGATCTTCCAACTGGTCGCCGACCTCCAGGCGGACCGAAAGCTGACGGTCCTTTTGATCGAGCAGAACGCGCGGGCGGCCTTAAGAATCGCCGACCGGGGGTATGTGATTGAGACCGGAAAGATCGTGTTGGAAGAGGAAGCCGAAGCACTGCTGGCCAACCAGGAGGTCAAGCGGGCCTACCTGGGAAAAGACCAGCGCGAGATCTGGGAGTAGTAGCAATGTACTGGGACGAACGCATCGAATGCATGGACCGGGAAGGGATTGAGCAGCTGCAGCTGGAGAATCTGCAGGCCACCCTGAACCGGGTCTACAAGAACGTGCGGCATTACCGGAAGGTGTTTCGGGAAGTCGATTTCATGCCTGAAGATTTTCAGTCCGTCGCGGACATCCGAAAGCTCCCCTTCATCACCCGCCGCGATCTGAGCCGCAATTACCCCTATGAGATGTTTGCGGTACCGCTGCGCGAAATCGTTCGTCTCCATACCGCCTCCTTTAATTTTGACGATCCCGTGGTCATCGGGTTTACGAAAAATGACATCCGCAACTGGGCGGAATTAATGGCCCGGAATTTAACCGCCGTCGGGGTGGGAAAGGATGACGTGGTCCAGATCGCGCTGACCTTCGGCATTATTACAGGGCCCTTTGGTGTCCAGGTAGGGGCGGAAAAAATCGGCGCCTCGGTGATTCCGATTTCCGCCGGCCGGCTTTACCAGCAGGTTAAAATTATGCGGGATTTCCGGACCACCACTCTGGTTTCAACGCCCACGGTGGCGCTGGGTTTGGCCCGGGTAATGGCGGAGATGAATGTGGACGCCAACAGCCTGGCGCTTAAATACGGTATTCTGGGCTCCGAGCCCTGGTCCGAGGAGACCCGGGATCATCTGGAGACCCAGCTCTACATTACGGCTACGGACACCTATGGGCTAACCGAAATCTTCGGCCCGGGCGTGGCCTGGGAATGCCCGGAGAAAAAGGGGCTGCACATTGCCGAAGACCATTTTATTCCTGAAATTATTGATCCCGATACCCTGGAACCCCTGCCCCCGGGCTCGGAAGGCGAACTGGTGCTGACGACCATTGCCAAGGAGGCGTTTCCGTTGATTCGATTCCGCACCGGTGATTTAACCCGCCTGGATTATTCGCCATGCGCCTGCGGCCGGACCCATTGCCGGATTGCCCGGATATTCAAGCGCTCGGATGAGGTGATTGTCGTTAAGGGCACAAGCATCGCCCCCGAGCAGGTGGGCCAGGCCATTGCCCGGGTCAGCGGCGGCCAGCCCAATTTTCAGCTGGTGATCACCCGGGAGGCGGATGCGGATCAGTTGTTGGTGATGGTGGAGATCTCTGATATGAATTTTTTTGATGAAATGAAAAAGCAGCGGCGGTTTGTGGAAGGTCTTCACCGGGAAATATCCGAGACCCTGGGCTGGGAGGTGTCGGTCCGTTTGGTGGAACCCGGCACGTTTGATCCCCAGCGTCGGGTCAGGGATGAGAGGGAGTTCAGGTAGGATTACCCAATACCTAATACCTTAAATTTTTAATTTACTTGAAAGGAGTTTTCAAATGACAGCACAACTGATCAAAGGCACCGACATTCGGGAGGAGATTTTAGAGGAGCTCACCAAGGAAGTGGCGGATCTTAAGGAAAAGCACGGCCAGGTGCCCGGCCTGGTGACCATTCTGGTGGGGGAGAACCCGGCGTCTGTTTCCTATGTTACCCTGAAAGTCAAAACGGCTGAGCGGCTGGGTTTTAAAGAGATTCAGGACAACCAGCCGGAAGATATTTCGGAAAAGGACCTGCTCGCGCTGATAGACAAATACAACAAGGATGACTCCATCCACGGCATTCTGGTCCAGCTTCCCCTGCCGGATCATATCGACGATAAAAAGATCTTAAACGCCATTGATCCGGATAAAGACGTTGACGGGTTTCACCCGGTCAATGTCGGCCGCCTGATGATCGGCGGCTCTGAGGTCAAGTTTCCACCCTGCACGCCGGCGGGTATCCAGGAGATGATCGTCCGCGGGGGGGTAGAAACCAGCGGCGCCGAGGTCGTGGTGGTCGGCCGGTCCAACATCGTAGGCAAACCGATTGCCAACATGATGGTGCAGAAGGGCCCGGGCGCCAACTCCACCGTGACCATCGTCCACACCCGGACCAAGGATCTGGAAGGGCACTGCAAGCGCGCCGACATTCTGATAGTGGCCGCCGGCGTGCCCGGATTGGTCAAACCCGAATGGATCAAACCCGGTGCCTGCGTTATCGATGTCGGCGTGAACCGGGTGGGGGAAAAGATCAGCGAAAAGACAGGCAAGAAAGTGGCCATCCTGCGGGGGGATGTGGATTTTGACGCAGCCAAGGAAATCGCCGGCTCGATTACCCCCGTGCCGGGCGGCGTCGGGCCCATGACCATCACCATGCTGATGCGCAATACTGTCAACTCATTGAAATTCAAGCTTGGCCTGATGGACTAGTCGGCCATATCAGGCCCTAAGCTAACGGCGGGGATTTTCCGCTATATTTTTCCAATCGGACTTGAAAAAACCATGCCCTGGCGGCATGGTTTTTTTATGGCCCGTCCCTGTGCGCCGCCAGCGGTCGCTGGGGGAACCGGGCTTGACATTTTGATGTTTATGTAGATATTATGCAGTCTATTTTGTTCAACCGCTGGCGCCAGATCTTATTTATGAATAACCGATTGATACTATTTATTTACGATTACAGTGGATCCTTTGTAAAGCTCAAGCGATTCACCAGAGGGCATCTCTATCTGCTATCCGGGTTTGCCCTGGCATTGGTGATGGCCTGCAGTCTGGTCATGGTCCATTATGTCCATTTGATGGCGGCGCACGAGGAATCCGGCGAATTAAAGCGCCAGATTTCCGAGCTAAAGTCATCCCTATCGCGGCGAAACGAACAGATCGCAGCATTCACCAAAAAAATTGATGCGCTTCAATTAAAATTGGTGAAACTCGACCGCTATGAGCGAAAGATTCGTCAGATCGTTGGTAAAGAGGCGAACGGCGATAACCTGGATGCCTACGGGATCGGTGGTACGATCCCGGATGCGGTGGCGGCGGGTTTTCTCTCATCTGAAGAATACCATCGCATGGTCCGCGGCATTGATGAAAGCGTTCAGTCCGTGGATGAGGCGGCTGATGTGCAGAAGAATCAGTTTGAGGCCTTATGGAAAACGCTTAAGGCATTAAAAAATCTGGAAGCCGCCACCCCATCGGTCAGACCGGTGGACGGGGGATGGATTTCCTCCAAGTTCGGCTATCGGCTCTCGCCTTTTTCCGGTAAACGGGAGTTTCATTCGGGCGTGGATATCGCCTGCCAAAAAGGCACGCCTGTAAATGCCACCGCTGATGGCAAGGTGGTATGTGCCGGTGTCAAGGGACTAATGGGAAAAACCGTGGTCATTGATCACGGATTCGGAATCAAGACGCGATACGGGCATTTGAATAAAATTCGGGTCGCGAACGGCCAGACTGTCAAAAGAGATGATATTATCGGCGAAATGGGCAGCACCGGCCGGAGCACCGGACCGCATGTCCATTATGAGGTCCGGCTAAACGATGTGCCGGTGGATGCTGAAAAATATATGACGCAGCGTCTGGCCAAGCACTGAACTTTCCCCTTTGCCTGCCAGCGGTTTACCTGATAAACTGAATATGCCTGTAGATGCTTAAGTAAGGACGATCAATACATGCAATTAAGTACGGCAACCAATAAATTTCTCCTCAAACTTTTTGGGAGTAAAAACGAACGTATCCTCCGGCGGTATTATCCCATTGTGGATCAAATCAACGCGTGGGAGCCGCAAATCCGCCCTATGAGCGATGCCGAACTGGCCGCCCAGACCGAACGGTTCAAAGAGCGCTATCAGGCCGGTGAAACCCTGGATGATCTGCTGCCCGAAGCGTTTGCCACGGCTCGCGAGGCCTGTTGGCGGACCCTTGAGATGCGGCATTTTGATGTGCAGTTAATCGGCGGGGTCGTGCTCCATGAAGGCTGTATCGCGGAAATGAAAACGGGTGAAGGAAAAACCCTGGTGGCTCCCCTGGCCGCTTATTTGAACGCCATTACCGGAAAAGGCGTCCATATCGTTACGGTCAATGACTATCTGGCCAGCCGGGATGCGGAATGGATGGGCAATATCTACAAGTTCCTGGGGCTTTCCGTGGGGTCCATCGTGCACGGCATGGACGATTACGAGCGGAAAGAGGCCTATAATTGCGATATCATATACGGCACCAACAATGAGTTCGGGTTCGACTATCTCCGGGACAACATGAAGTTTGACCCGAACACCCTGGTCCAGCGGGAGCTCTATTTCGCCATCGTGGACGAGGTGGACTCCATCTTGATTGACGAGGCGCGGACCCCGCTGATTATCTCCGGCCCGGCGGAGAAATCCACCCACCTGTATTATCAGGTGAACTCAATCATCCCAGGACTGGAAGCAGAGACTGACTATACGGTGGATGAGAAGTCCAAATCCGCCATGCTGACCGAAGACGGGGTGGCCAAGGCGGAGAAGCTTTTAAGCGTCGATAACCTCTATGATACCAAAAATATTGACCTGCTTCACCACGTCAACCAGGCGCTGAAGGCGCATACGCTTTTCAAGCGCGACGTGGATTATATCGTCAAGGAAGGCGAGGTCATCATTGTGGATGAGTTTACCGGCCGTCTCATGCCCGGCCGCCGGTTCAGCGAGGGGCTTCACCAGGCGCTTGAGGCCAAGGAAAAGGTCAAGATCGAAAACGAGAACCAGACGCTGGCCACCATCACATTCCAGAACTACTTTAGGATGTATGACAAGCTAAGTGGCATGACCGGTACCGCGGACACGGAGGCCGCCGAATTCAAGAAAATTTATAGCCTGGATGTGGTGGTGATACCCACCAACGAGCCCATGATCCGGGTGGACCATCCGGATGTGATCTATCGGACCAAGAAGGAAAAATACGAAGCCGTGCTGGATGAAATTACTGAGCTCTATCAGAAGGGCCAGCCCGTCCTTGTGGGCACGGTATCCATTGATGTGTCCGAGGAATTAAGCCGCCGGCTTAAAAAACGGGGCGTGCCGCACAATGTGTTAAACGCCAAGAACCATGAGGCGGAAGCTGAAATTATTGCCAATGCCGGGCAGAAAAATGTGGTGACCATCTCCACCAACATGGCCGGCCGCGGAACAGATATTAAACTGGGTGACGGCGTAGTGGAGCTTGACGGCCTGCATATTCTGGGCACTGAACGGCATGAAAGCCGGCGGATTGACAACCAGCTGCGGGGCCGGTCCGGCCGGCAGGGCGATCCCGGCTCATCGCGATTTTATCTTTCCCTTGACGATGATCTGCTTCGGATTTTTGGCGGCGAGCGGATCTCCGGGTTTATGAACCGGCTGGGCATGGAAGAGGGCGAGCCGATCCAGCACAAAATGATATCCCGCGCCATTGAAAATGCCCAAAACAAGGTGGAAGGCCACAATTTCCAGATCAGAAAACAGCTGCTTGATTTCGACGATGTCATGAACCAGCAGCGGGAGATGATCTATAAGCATCGCCAGCAGGCATTGAGCGAGCAAAGCCTGCGCCCGGTGATAGAGGAAATGATTGCGGAAAAGGCGGGGGATATTGTTGCTACCCACACGGACGAGAAAATGCCCGTTGATAACTGGGATCTCAAGGGGATACGGGATGCGGTGTTTGAGCAGTTCAATTTCCGTTTAAACATTAATCCGGATTCAGTGGAAGGTTTCCCCCCCGAGAAGGTAGCGGACTGGATCCAGGATGAGGCCACCCGGATGTATGAGCAAAAGCGCGCCACCATCGGCGCGGGAGATTTCCGGGAAATCGAGCGGATCGTGATGCTTCAGACCGTGGATAATCTCTGGAAGGACCACCTCCTGTCCATGGATCACTTAAAGGAGGGGATCGGGCTGAGGGGCTATGCCCAGCAGGATCCGCTGATGGTGTACAAAAAAGAAGCATTTGAAATGTTTCAGGATTTGATCTCTCGGATCAAGGAGGAGACCCTAAAAATCCTGTTCCGGATCCAGATATCCGAGCCCAGCGAGGTTTCTGAACTGGCCCAGCCAGAAGAGCAGGAGATGACCTTCTCTCACGGCGAGGCAGGGCAGCAGAAAAAGAAGCCGGTCAAGCGCGAGGGTGATAAAGTCGGCAGAAACGATCCCTGCCCCTGCGGCAGCGGGAAAAAATACAAGAAGTGCTGTGGCAGGTAATGAAGCTTGAATTCCTGTCCGGATTTTTTATAATGGATACCAGGCAATGGCATCATTGGAAAATGTGTTTATATTTTTTAATAAATCCTGTTTATCAGAAATTTTGTCACCGGGAGGGATACTATGACCGGGTACGACCCGGAGACAGAAGAAGAGGTGGTCTCCGAGACCGAGCAAGAGGTTACGGAACCACCCATGTATCGAGTGCTTTTGCACAACGACGACTACACGACAATGGAGTTTGTCGTGGAATTGCTGATGTATATCTTTAATAAGTCACTTGAGGAAGCCACCCAGGTTATGCTGAATGTCCACCGCAATGGAAAAGGAGTGTGCGGGACCTATACGTATGAAGTGGCAGAGACCAAGGTCGAGATGGTGCATCAGCTCGCCAGAGAACGGGGGTTCCCGTTGAAAAGTACTATGGAAAAGGTGTAGCGAAAATGATCAGTAAAGGTCTTAGCGCAATATTGAGTTATGCGGTGAAAGAGGCCCGCAAGCGGCGACATGAATACGTGTGCGTGGAGCATATCCTGTATGCCATCGTGCACGACAGCGGCGGAATTGAGATTATTGAAAGCTGCGGCGGCAATGTTGAAAACCTTCAAAACGAGCTGGAGCGGTTTTTCAATGAGAAAATGGACCGCGTGCCCGAGGATCAGGAGTATGTGCTCCAGCAGACCATGCGCTTTCAGCGGGTGATCCAGCGGGCGGTCAACCATGCCCGGTCCGCTGAAAAGGATTCAGTGTATATCGGCGATATCCTGGCCTCCATGCTGGAGGAAAAAAATTCCCATGCGGCCTATTTTATGGCGGCCGAAGGGATTACCCGGCTGGATGTGTTAAATGTGATTTCCCACGGTATCCGCGGCGAGCACTTTAAGGAGGGCGATGCGCCGGAAGGCAGCGTGGTGACGGAGAAAAAGGGCAAAAAGAAAACCGATCCCCTGGAATCCTTTACTATCGACCTGGTGGACCGGGCGCTAAACGGCAAGCTCGACCCCTTGATCGGCCGGGAGGCGGAAATGGATCGGACCGTTCAGGTGCTCTGCCGGCGCCGCAAGAACAACCCGGTGTTTGTGGGTGACCCGGGTGTGGGAAAAACCGCCATGGCCGAGGGCCTGGCCCAGCGCATCGCGAACGGGGAAATGCCGGAGATACTGGCGGAAGCCCGGATCTATTCCCTGGATCTGGGGGCGCTTTTGGCCGGCACCAAGTATCGCGGGGATTTTGAACAGCGGCTGAAGTCGGTGATCGCCTCGCTTCAGCGCAAAACCAACGCGATCCTGTTTATCGATGAGATTCACACCATCGTGGGCGCGGGCGCGACGAGCAGCGGCTCCATGGATGCATCCAACATCCTGAAACCGGCCCTGGTAACCGGCGAGCTCCGATGCATCGGCTCAACCACCTACGAAGAGTTTAAGAACTATTTTGAGAAGGACCGGGCTTTTTCCCGGCGGTTTGAAAAAATCGAAATCGCCGAGCCCTCAACCGCGGATTCCGTGAAAATTTTGAAGGGTCTGAAATCCTATTACGAGGAGCATCACCAGATTGAATATACGGAAAAGGCCCTGAAAGCGGCGGCGGAATTGTCCGCCAAGTATATCAACGAACGGTATCTGCCGGATAAAGCCATTGACGTCATTGATGAGGCGGGCGTTCTGCTCCGCCTGACCGGCGGAGCTAACCGGAAGCGGGTCCAGCCGACGGATGTTGAAAAAGTGGTTTCCAAGATGGCCCGTATCCCCACGGAAAGCGTCACCTCCTCGGATCGGAACAACCTGGAAAACCTGGAGGAGCGCCTGAAATCAAAAATTTTCGGGCAGGATTCGGCCATTGCATCTTTAACAAAAGCCATCAAGCGCTCACGCGCCGGGCTCTCCGCACCTGAGCGGCCCATCGGCTCGTTTCTGTTTACCGGCCCCACCGGCGTAGGTAAAACCGAGGTGGCCCGACAAATGTCGTATCAACTCGGCATCCAGTTTCTGCGGTTTGATATGAGTGAATACATGGAAAAACATGCCGTGGCCCGGTTGATTGGCGCGCCGCCCGGCTATATCGGGTTTGACCAGGGGGGCCTGCTGACCGACCAGATCCGTAAGTACCCCTACAGCGTGCTGCTTTTGGATGAAATCGAAAAGGCGCACATGGATATGTATAATATCCTGCTGCAGGTCATGGATCATGCGGCATTAACCGATAACAACGGCAAAACCGCGGATTTCCGGAACGTGATCCTGATTATGACCTCCAATGCGGGGGCCAGGGAGATGGCCAGCACATCCATCGGGTTTGGCAGTGATACCCGGACCGATCCGTCCAGTAAGGGAAAACGTGCGGTGGAGCAGTTTTTCAGCCCGGAATTCAGAAACCGCCTGGATGATATCATCAGCTTCAATTCTTTGAATATCGATATCATGGTCCGGGTGGTCGATAAGTTCATCGAGGAGATGCGGCCGCAGCTTGAGGCCAAAAAAGTGCGCCTCCGGCTTTCCGGGGCCGCCCGGCGCTGGCTGGCCAGGAAGGGCTACGACCCCACCTTTGGGGCCCGGCCCCTGGATCGCGTCATCCAGAAGGAAATCAAGGATGTGCTGACGGATCAGATTCTCTTCGGCAACCTTACCAAAGGCGGTGACGTCTTTATCAAGGTGAAGGATGACAGGCTGATATTCTCATACTCATAGCCTATGCCGATTTTTCGCCTGTCAGATAAGGTGTCTTTTCCGCCCCCCCATTTCGCCGGTCGGGAAGGCCTGCTGGCGGTGGGGGGTGATCTCAGCACCGAGCGGCTGCTGCTGGCGTACCGCATGGGGATTTTCCCCTGGTTTTCCGACAGCGACCCGATCCTCTGGTGGTCTCCGGATCCCCGTCTGGTGTTATACCCGCAGGATGTTCATATACCCAAACG
>DATGCF010000227.1:0-6980 GCA_035312245.1 Desulfosalsimonadaceae bacterium | reverse complement strand
CCTGGTGCACAAGGCGGAGGTGACCAAGAGAGAGTTTTTCTCGACCGGTCCGGTCGAGCTCACCCTGGAGCTTTCCATGACCGGTGCATTCGCCTCTCTGGCACTGCCGGATACGGTAACCCGGCTTGAAGCCATTGAGCCATCGCAGTCTCCGGCAAGCACGGACGGCTCCGCCTATACGGGCCTGGTGGTGGACGCACGCGGGCTGTCCGTATCGCCGGCCATGTGCTTTCAACTCCTGGATGAAGGGGGTGAAGAGGTTTACGGACCCGCTTATTCCAGCCGGGAGCATGTGGTGGATGCCGGGATGTGCCGGTATGTGGCGGGCATCTCCAGTGCCGAGGGGCATCCCCGGATAGGGGAGAATCCCTTGATGGTAAAAGGCATTCGCCTTCGCCGGCCGGGGGGTTCGGATATCATTATCAGCGACACAGATGCCTCAAAGCTGCGGGGTGCGGTGGAGCACCTGGCATTTTTGCGCCGCTGCCGCGTAATTGTGGTGATGGATGCAGAGGGGCAGAAGGAATAAGCCGCCGGAGGCATCTGCTCCGGCGGCTTATCATCCGCCGCGAAGGGCTTTTTGTTCGCCGCATGCGGTTTCAGGGAGACTTAGAGTCCTGCTTTTTCCCGGATTTCTTCCTTCTTGTTGGTCTTTTCCCAGGAAAAGTCCGGATCGTTTCTGCCGAAATGGCCATATGCCGCCGTTTTTCTGTATATCGGGCGGAGCAGGTCCAGGTATTCGATAATGGCCCCCGGCCGCAGGTCAAAGACTTCATTAACGATTTGCGCGGCTTTTTCCTCCGCAATTCTGCCCGTATTCAAAAAGTCGATCATCACCGAAACCGGCTCCGCGACGCCGATGGCGTAGGCTATCTGTACTTCGCATTTTCTGGCCAGTCCTGCGGCAACAATGTTTTTGGCCACGTGGCGCGCCATGTAGGAAGCGCTCCGATCCACCTTTGTGGGGTCCTTCCCGGAAAAGCATCCGCCGCCGTGGCTTCCCTGGCCTCCATAGGTGTCAACGATGATCTTGCGGCCTGTCACCCCGCAGTCGCCCATGGGGCCGCCCACCTCGAATCGGCCTGTCGGGTTGATGAAGTAGCGGGTATCGCCGTCAATCATCTCCCTCGGGATAATTTTTTTGATCACGGACTCGATTACCGCTTCTTTCACGTCATCGTAGCTGACGTCGCCTTTGTGCTGGGTGGAGACAACCACGGTATCCACCCGTTTGGGCTCGCAGCCATCGTATTCCACGGTTACCTGGGACTTGCCGTCCGGCCGCAGAAAATCAATGGAGCCGTTTTTCCGGACCTCGGCCAGTCGTTTGGTGAGCTTATGCGCATACATGATGGGTGTTGGCATAAGTTCCGGGGTCTCATCGCATGCAAAGCCGAACATCAGTCCCTGGTCGCCCGCTCCCTGCT
This sequence comes from Desulfosalsimonadaceae bacterium, assembly GCA_035312245.1. Classification (GTDB taxonomy): domain Bacteria; phylum Desulfobacterota; class Desulfobacteria; order Desulfobacterales; family Desulfosalsimonadaceae; genus M55B175. The sequence goes on along the minus strand of DATGCF010000227.1, from coordinate 5,553 downwards.
CTTTGTAGAGGCCTTCGCCGGGATTGACGCCCTGGGCAATGTCCGGTGACTGCTGGTCGATGCTGGTGATAACCCCGCATGTCTGCCAGTCGAAGCCCATGCGGGAGGAGCTGTATCCAATGTCGCGGATGGTTTCCCGTACAACCTGCGGGAAATCCACGTAACAGCTGGTGGTAATTTCGCCTGCGATAAATGCCAGTCCTGTGGTGACCAGTGTCTCGCAGGCTACGCGGCATTTTTTGTCCTGGCTGATGATAGCGTCCAGAATCGAGTCGGATACGGCATCCGCCACCTTGTCCGGATGTCCTTCCGTGACGGATTCAGATGTGAATAATACACGATTTTCATTCATAGGCGTCTCCTTTGTTTTTGGTCGTCCTGTTCCATGCGGGTGGATGCCCCCCCTATGGTTTGGCAAAACCCGGATACCGCTTTCCGCAAAGCGCAGGGTCGAGCAGAGTATGGTCGATCAGGCGCACCTCGCCGATTCTTACGGCGAGAGCCAGAAGCGCCGGCTGCTCCAGGCGATCGATCTCGACCAGAGTTTGCGGATCATTGATTGTAATGTAGTCAATAGCGGCCTCCGGGTGTTTTGAAATAACTGCTTCCGCGGCTGCGATAATCTGTTCCGTGCGGGTTTCGCCTTGTTCTACGAGATCCCGGGCCGCCTGAAGCGACTGGTACAGGCTCAGGGCGGCCTGCCACTCAGCCGGGGCAAGCCGGGCGTTTCGCGAACTCATGGCAAGCCCGTCAGATTCCCGGACGGTCGGCACCGCGTGAATTTCGATCCCGAAATTCAAGTCCCGGACCATCTGGCGGATAATGGCAAGCTGTTGAAAATCCTTCTCGCCAAAAACCGCTATATCCGGAGAGATAATGTGAAACAGCTTTGCAACGACGGTAAGCACCCCCCGGAAATGGCCGGGCCGGCTTAGCCCGCAAAGGTGCTGCGGCAGATGTTCCTGGTCTATGAAAGTTTGAAACCCCTCCGGATACATTTGTTCTGCGTCCGGCAGAAAAACCGCATCCACACCTTCTTCTTCGGCCCGTACCAGATCTTGTTCGGTGTTGCGGGGATACTCGGCGAAGTCTTCGTTGGGGCCGAACTGCGTGGGATTGACAAAAAGGCTGACAACAAGGTCTTCCGCAAGGCTCCGTCCCTTACGCATGAGTTCCAGATGCCCTTCGTGAAAAAACCCCATGGTCGGCACCAGTGCGATGGAGCAGCCTTTCGCCCGAAGTCTCCGCGAACGTCCGGCAGCTTCTTTTATGGTCCGGATAACTTCGATGAGGCCCTCCTTAATCCTCTGTCAGGCTGTTCATAACCTGGCCGGTAATTGCTTTGGGATAATAAAACGTGGTTTTCCGGGGCATGGTATGGCCGGCTTCGGCAATACTGCGAACCTGCTCATGGGTGGGCGGGTTGAGAATAAAGGCCATGTCGTACGCGCCGCTGTCAACCCCTTCTATCGCTTCTGCGGCGCTGCTGGTATAGTCAATAAGGGACTCGTTGTCCATGTCCGTTTGATCGAAGTCCAAAAGCTCGGTCAGGATAATGCGGGTCAGCACCGTTACATCAAGTTCGCGCAGCGGCTCCGGAATCTCGTTTTCAAATTTCTGTTTCATGACATCGGGCTTCAGGGTCAGAAGGCAGAATTCGGAATATCCTCTTATGTAGCCCCCGATACGGTGCCTGGCAGGATCGGCCTGCATGGCTTCAAGCATTTCTGCCCTTGCCTTTTCCTGTTCTCCTGCGCCCTGGCCGAAAGGAAACGCCTGTACGTCGAAGTAGTGCTCCGCCGCTTTTAAAAACTGTTCGCGCCGGGAGTCCGGCACGCGGGTAAGCAGCCGGTGGGTCGGCAGCACAATGAGACCCTCGTCCTCGATGGAGCATAGATACATCATGATAAAGTTGGCGGGATGATCGGGACCGAAATCCGGCGTTCGTTCCGCTACCCAGTCCCTGTAGGTAAGGGCTGTCTCATAGCGGTGATGACCGTCGGCGATAAACAGGCGCCGGCTTTTTATGGCTTCCCGGATGATTTCCTGGGTCCGGGGATCATCCAGACACCACATTTTGTGATGATGCCCGGCATCATCGGTAAACGCGGCTTCCGGGGGCATGTCCTTGACCCCGTTTCTGAGCGTCTGGATCAGATTGTTCCGGTCGGTATAAATGGAGAAGATGTGGCTGAAATTGGCGTGGCAGGCCTTCATCAATTCCAGCCGCTCGGATTTGATTTTGGAGTAGGTTTCCTCGTGGGGCAGAATGATCCCTTTTTCAAACGGCTCCAGGCGCACCCGGCCGATAAGGCCGTAGCGCGTCACATTCCCGGCGCCTGCCGGGAATGTGACCGTAGTAAGATAAAAACAGGGGGCGGCATCCTTTTTAAGGACCCCTTCTGCAAGCCAGTTCTGAAAGTATGCAGCCGCCCGCGTATAAGGATTGTCCCTGCTGTCATCAGTGGATCCCGCTTTGCCCTTGTCCAGCCGGATGATGTTGTTGGGGTGCCGTTCATAATACATATCCTGTTCTTCATCGGAGATGACGTCGTAGGGCGGCGTCGTAACATTGGCCAGATCCCCGACTTTGTCGGTATTATACCGGATACCGCGAAATGGAAAAATATCTGCCATAATTCTAACCTGTTTTCTGATAATTGGGGCTTTGTTTTTGATTTTATTCGTTTTCGAATTATATATATAAAGTATGCCTGTTTTAAAATAAAAATCCACCCCTCCGGCATTTTTTTATCTTTCTGACCTGCACCTGCCGGAGGGATTCAACCCGGGCAGAAAGGGGGAAAACACCCGATGGCGTCGGCATCTATCGCTGTGCCAACATTTAACGTCGGATTTTTGGATTTTTTTTATAACTTTCTAAAATAAATAATTATATTTTTTCGATGAGTGATTTTTGCATTTTTATTTTGGACGAAGTAACGAATAGGGACAGATAATACAAATTAAACCCGCTTGTCAAGAACATTTTGATTGCTGCAAACCCGTGAATATTCCAGCATATAATTTAATTTCGGAAAAATTGGTTGACATGGAAAAAATTTTCAATTAATATATTCAAATTATTATAACGGAACTTAGGAGCACGCTGGAATCAATTTAGATTCAATATAAAAATAGATAGGCGAAATTCAATGTATAATAAAAGCGTGCCGATATCAAGCCCTGTTCCGAAAAACCCGTAAATCAAGATAAAGAAAACTTAAGAGACAGCGTTAAGGAGGAATGATGAGCGAAACCCAATATTCAGAAACTGTCAAAGTAACGAAAAATTATTACGATAGTGATGACGCCCACACTTTCTATTATACGATATGGGGTGGAGAAGACCTTCATCTGGGCTATTATAAATCGGACTCCGATTCTGTCTACCAGGCAAGTCGTCAAACTATAGACCACATGGTTTCGCGCTCCGCCTTTCTAGGCAAGAAAGCCCGTGTAATCGATCTGGGCGGGGGCTTCTCGGGCTCCGCCCGGTATCTGGCCAAGAATTACGGATGGGAGGTCGTGGTTCTCAATTTAAGCGAGACGGAAAACCAGCGCGCACGGAAGATGAATAAGGAGCAGGGGCTGGATCATATGATCGAGGTGGTTGACGGCTCCTTTGACACCATCCCCTACCCGGATGAGTCCTTTGATATTGTCTGGTCCCAGGATGCCATCCTGCACAGCGACAACCGGCAGAAGGTGCTTGACGAAGCCAGGCGGGTATTGAAGCCGGGCGGCGAAATGATTTTTACGGATCCCATGCAGACAGACGATTGCCCGGCGGATGTGCTGCAGCCCATCTATGACCGCATTCATCTGACCAGCCTCGGCTCTCCCGGGTTTTACAAGGATTATGCCCGGAAAATCGGGTTTGAGCTGGTTGGCTTTGAAGAGCTGGCCCCCCATCTTACCAAGAGCTATGCCCGCATTCTCGAGGAACTGGAAAAGCGGGAGCATGAGGTGAAGGGAAAGATCAGTCAGGAGTATATCGACAATATGAAAACCGGTTTGCGTCACTGGGTCGACGGCGGCAACAAGGGCTATCTGACCTGGGGCGTCTTCCATTTCCGCAAACCGCAGAAGTAGTGATGGAGCCATAAGCCCCCGCGCAGCGGTGGCAATCAGAGAAGCAGGGTTTTGTCCGAACAGTTTACGGAGAGCAGTTGCAGCGAGCTTAATTTCGCTTCGGAAACCAATGCAAGCAAATACAAGGAGGAAAAAACATGGCTGAAGATTTAGGCAAAGTGGCAGAATCATTGATTGCCGGCAAGGTGGAGGAAGTCGCCCAGATGGTCAAGGATGCCCTGGATTCGGGGATGGATGCGGAAGAGGTCCTGAATAAAGGCCTGATCGCCGGGATGGACGTTGTCGGACAGCGCTTTAAAGTGGGCGATATGTTCATCCCGGAAGTGCTCCGGTCTGCAAAGGCAATGAGCGCCGGAATGGAGCACCTTCGCCCCGCGCTGGCCGCAGGCGGCTCCAAGAGGTCCTCCACCCTGGTTATCGGAACCGTGGAAGGCGACCTCCATGACATCGGAAAGAACCTGGTGGGCATGATGTTCGAGGGTGCGGGCTTTAAGGTTGTCAATATCGGCATTGATCTGAAGCCCGAGGTGTTTGTGGAAGCAGTCAAGGAACACAAGCCGGACCTGCTTGGTATGTCCGCGCTTCTGACCACAACCATGCCCAAAATGGGCGAAACCATCAATGCCCTCAAAGAAGCCGGCGTGCGGGATCAGGTGAAGATCATCGTCGGCGGCGCTCCTGTCACCGAGGAATACGCCAAGGAAATCGGTGCGGATCTCTACGGGGCCAACGCGGCCAGTTCCGTGGATAAAGGCCGGGCAGCGCTCGGGGTATAGGGCCGGTAAACCCCGTCTCGGGTGTAACAGGATAGAGGCCGGTGCGGGGGCGAATGGCGGCCGCGCCGGCATTTTTTTCAGGCGGCAGAATCGGCTGTATCCAGAATAGGGACTTTGCTGCGGCAGTGCAGCAGCCCCCTGGTGCGCTTATTAACGCAAATTCGGGCGAAGGAGTGACCCCATGGAAAAAATGAATCAGACGATCCAGAAAACACCGGTGTTTCGGGTGCTCTCGGATCAACAGATCGAGAAAATATACTATTCGGCGCTGGAAGTACTGGAGCGCGTCGGCGCCAATGTGTTCCAGGACGAGGCGCTGGAGTTGTTCAAGAATTCCGAGGCGGTAGTCCGCGGAAACCGGGTCCGCGTGCCGGTCTCCCTTGTGGAGCGGGCATTAAAGACCTATCCGAATAAGATTACGCTGAAAGGCAGAAACGGCAAGCGTTCCGTGGCCCTGCAGAAAGACCATGTGTATTTCGGCACGGGGTCGGATCTGCCGTTTACCTATGACCAGGAGACCGGCGAGCGCCGGCGGTGCCGTTATAAAGACGTAGTTGATGCGGCGCGGTTTGTGGATTATCTTCCCAATTACGATTTTTTTATGTCGCACGGCATTGTGGGGGATGCCCCCAATCCGCTTACCTACGACCGGCATCAGTTCATGGCCATGCTTGAGGGCTGC
>DATGCF010000226.1:0-11716 GCA_035312245.1 Desulfosalsimonadaceae bacterium | reverse complement strand
AGAAATCCGCATTGATGTTTAACTCATCCGCGTTGCTCCGGATGTGGCTCAATGCCGCCTGGGCGGACTCCTTCATCACCTCGCCCAGCGAGCCGGTCATAATAAGGTTGCTCTTGCCCTTCATCTTGGTGGCTTCGATAACTATGATCTCCCCGCCGGTCTCGGTCCAGGCAAGGGCGGTGTCAATGCCCGGCTTTTCACCGGCGCCCGCGGTTTCGTAGAAGTATTTGCGGGGCCCCAAAAAATCCTGAACCGTGTCCGTGTCAATGGTGATGGCGCGTTTCTTTTCATTTGACAAAATTTCGCGGGCGGATTTTCTGCAGATGGAGTCAATGCGGCGCTGCAGATCCCGCAGGCCGGCTTCCCGGGTATATTCGGTGATAATGGCGCGGACCGCCCCGGGGGTGAATTCCGGGGGGTAGGACTCCAGACCGTTGTCTTTGATGGCGCGGGGAATGAGATACTTAAACGCGATCTCTTCCTTTTCCTCCTCCGTGTACCCGGAGAGATATAACAACTCGAGCCGGTCCAGAAGCGGCCCGGGGATGTGGTCCACAATATTGGCGGTGGCAATGAACATGACCGCCGAGAGATCAAAGGGCACATCCAGGTAATGATCCACAAAATTGGCGTTCTGCTGGGGGTCGAGCACCTCAAGTAAAGCGGAGGCGGGATCGCCCTTGAACTCCTGACCCAGCTTGTCCAGCTCATCCAGCATAAAGACCGGGTTGCTCACCCCGGCCCGCCGGATTTCCTGGATGATACGGCCGGGCATGGCGCCGACATAGCTTCTTCTGTGGCCGCGGATCTCGGCCTCATCCTTGATACCGGCAAGGGAGATGCGGATGAACTCCTTTTCCAGGCTGTGGGCGACAGACATGCCGAGCGAGGTTTTACCGGTGCCGGGGGGGCCGGCAAAGCAGAGGATCGGCCCCTTGGCCCGGAGCTGCTGGGTCTTGTTGGCCAGGGCCTGGCGGACGGTGGAACGGATTTCCTCGAGCTTAAAGGGCTTTGTGATGTAATTGAACGAGCCCTTTTTCATGGCCTCAACCGCATTCGGCACCGTGGCATAGCCGGTGATCATGATAACCTCGACCCGCGGGTCGTTTTCACGGGCCTTTTCAAGGACCTGGATCCCGTCCACCTTGTCCATTTTAAGATCCGTGATAATCACGTCCACCGGGGTCGTCTCAAGCTTTTCAAGGGCCTCGACCCCGTTTTCCGCGGTAACGACCGCATAGCTCTCCTTGGTCAGCACATGCTCGAGATTCTTCCGGGTCCGCTCCTCGTCATCCACCACCATGATGGTATAGGTGCGGGAGAGTTTGATGATCCGAACCGCCAGATACTCCAGAATGCGGTCCTTGATTTCATCCAGCCCGAAATGCTCCTCGTTTAGAATATGTTCCGCCCGCTTGATGTCCAGCTTGTCGGCAGTGGCGGCATGCCAGGGAAGGGATAGAAGATAGTCGATATAATTTAAGGCAATGGTGTATTCCGCGGAGGATGAGCTGGTTTTGGCCATCTTGTCCAGCTCCTTCATGGCGACTTTCACCACGCGCTCGGGCATCTGCGCGGCTTTTACCTTTTCCCGCAGATCCTCGATTTCGGTCAGTTCTTCGGTTTCTTCGGTCTTATCACCTTTTTTGAAAATCGCCATGCACCATCTCCCGGGTTATTGTCGCCAAGTAATGTAATTATAAAAGCAATCCACTCGTTTTTGCAAGCAGAGAGGTAAAACTCGGTTCAGCCGGTTGCCCTATTGCATTATGCAACATACAGCGGAATCTGCAACAGCTAAAATCCATTGATTTGTTTATAAAATTTTACACTTTTCATTTTTTGTTGCATATTGCAATACTCATTCGCCTGCCGCCACCTTCCCCATATATCAAAATAAAAATTAAAATCAGTATCTTATAAATAAACCACCCTTTTGGCATATCAATTGCTTTATGGATTGACAAGCAAGGTTTTAACCAAACCCATACCCTCAAGGAGGCAAAAATGAAACTTTTTCAAAAACTCAACCCGTTTGATCGACTGATGGCGGCCATTTCATTTGCCGAAGCCAACGAACAGGACACGGCCATTGAAATTACGAAAAACCCGAAACGTCGGGAAAAAGGCCGCCGGGCAAAAAAAGCGCCGGAAAACCGCGCAGACAATCGCGAACGCCTGCAGATGTAAGCGTTAAGCGACCGGCTGAAACAACCAGCAAACCCAACATGAAAGGGATTGCCTTATGGAAAAGGTGTTACTGGCCATTGACGGCATGCGCCCGGATCAACAGGTCGTTACCTATGCGGCAAAGCTCTGCCAGCGGATCAAGGCGGAACTGAATATCCTGCATATTATCGATCCCGAGGCGTATGCCGGTCATTTGAAAAAGTTCCAGCGGCGGGCTCACCGGGTTCGGGACTTGTTTGAAAGCTCCATGATGGCCGCAGCCTTTGCCGAAACCGGAGAACACGATACGGCGAAAAGCCTGCTGGATAAAGCCTCGGCACAGATCAATCAGATGCTCTCGGACACGGACAAAAAGGCCGTCAAATACCGGGTACAGATAAAACCCGGCGAAGCCGACCAGGAAATCATCAAACACGTAAAAAAGAATCGGGATATCGTTTTAACCATTTATGACGAGGGGGTATCCGACGGGATGACGGATGCAGCCGACAACCGGAACGCCATCAAAGATGCCGTCGCCGCACCCGGGGCCCGCTGTCGGGCGAAAGTCAACGTCCCGGAGCTTCAGAAAGCGCTATCCGTGCCGCTGGTGGTCCGCCGATTTTTAACGATTGACCATCCATAGCCAAAATACGGATAAATTAATTCCATAGCAGGAGGTACAACAAATGAAACCATTCCTTAAACGTCTTTTAACCAAAACCCGGTCCTTCCGGAATAAAATGGATGAATACCAGGAATCGATCACATTCGCCGAAGCCGGGGAGGCAGGCCCCGCTGCGGCATCGGAGATCGAACAGCCGGCGGAGAAGCCGGGGCTTTTACTTGTCATCGGAAACGGCGACACATTTTCCCGCCGCATGATCGACTATGCCCTGGAGATGGCCCAGCGCATGTCCTACGAAATTCTTGCCTTGAATGTCGCCCCACTCCCTGAAGAGGCGGCCAGGCTCTTTGCCCCGTCCAGCACCAAAATCCAGGAATTTGAGGAAAAATCCCGGGAAAATGTCAAATCGTTTGAAACCGCTGCCCGGGAGATGGGCATTCCCCTCACCCATGCGGTCAAGTTCGGTCAGACCGATGCCGTGATACAAGAAGTCGATAAGGAATACGGCCCTGTTGAATTCGTGGTGTCCGAACCCGCTGAAGAACAGAGCGCCGAGCGGCCGGAGAATGAAAACCGTCCGGAAAAACAGGTATACGTCTATTCAATGGCTTAAAGGACCTAAGGCACTGAGGCACTGAGGGACTGAGGCACTGAGGGCCTAAGGCACTGAGTTAACCTTACACCTTATACCCTAAACCCTATACCCTACACCCTGTACCTTACACCCTATACCTTAAACCTTTAACTTATCTAGGAGACGGGATGGAATTTAATTTTTTTCTGGGCCTGGCGCTGGTGCTTTTTGCGGCGGCGCTTTGCTACATATTTCGGAATGAAAACAAAGAATGACGGCTTGGTAAAAAGCGATTTATTCCGCCGCGGCGGTATTTTTGCAGTAAGTAACTCAAAAAGGCCCTCAAAACCTATCCATACTGTCATTTCGAGCGGCAGCGAGAAATCTTTACCGCAAGATTCCTCGTCACTATCGTTCCTCGGAATGACAGTGGCGGAACGCTCTGGAATAACGATATATAGTATTAGGTTCCTTGGAAGTAACCCCCCCGGGCCGTATGCCCAGGACCGAGCCTAAAAGTAACTTTAAAGGCACTAAGGCGCTAAGGCACTGAGTTTTTCTAACTGTGAACTGTGAACCGTGAACTGTGAACCTCAAACTACGTAGAAGCATAAAGTTTTGATTTTTTTAACCTTACACCCTAAACCTTACACCCTAAACCTTACACCTTTAACCTTAGACCTTACACCTTCGCGCGAAACATGCGAGAGCAGGAAAGGAATTGTCTCATATGACGCCTGAAATGGTACTGACGATGATTGTGCTGGCATTTGTGATTGTCCTTTTTGTATTTGAATGGGTCCGGGTCGATGTCGTGGGCATATTAATGATGGTTCTGCTCCCGCTCATCGGGCTGATTTCGCCGCAGGACGCCTTTGTTGGGTTAAGCAGCAACGCGGTGGTGTCGATCATGGCGGTCATCGTCATCGGGGCGGGCCTGGATAAAACCGGCGTGATGAATCAGGTCGCCCGGCCGATCATAAAGCTTGCCGGCAAGAGCGAGAGCCGCATCATCACTCTTATTGCCGGCACAGTCGGCGTGATCTCCAGTATGCTCCAAAACATCGGGGCGGCCGCCCTTTTTCTGCCGGCCGCCCAGCGGATCGCCAAGCGGGTCGGCCTGCCGGTATCCCGGATTCTCATGCCCATGGGGTTCTGCGCCATTATCGGCGGCACCCTGACGCTTGTGGGCGCAAGCCCCACCATTCTGTTAAATGATCTTATGACCGTCGGCGGAAAAGAGCTGGAACCCTTCGGGCTGTTTACCCAGACGCCCATCGGCATCTGCCTGTTAATCACCGCAATCCTTTATTTTGTTGTTTTCGGCCGGTTTATTCTCCCGTCCGGCGGCGGTGAAACGGACAAAGGGGTGACCTCTTCCCTGATCGAAGCCTACCGGGCGCTTGAGAGTATCGATGAAATTCATATCCCCCAAGATGCCGGCGAGCCCAAACGCCTGGACGCCCTTGAGCTCCAGACCAAATTCCTGGTCACGGTGGTGGCCATCAGCTTTTCCGCCAAAAAGGAGAAAAATTTTGTTCCCCGCAGTTTTGACATTATCTCCCCGGGCGATGATATCGCTGTCGTCGGCAAACGGAAAAACGTGGAGAAAATGGCCGAGGAACTCGGCTGGCAGCTCAAGCCCACGCTTGACGTATTTGCGGAAACGCTGGCCCGGACCAACGCCGGCATGGCAGAGACCATTGTCTCCCCGCGCTCCGAGCTCATCGGCAAAACCATGAGCGAAATCGATTTTAAGGAGCTCTACGGCGTCAACCCGGTGGCCCTTTTTACGGGAAACCGTATCTACTATTCCGGGCTGACCCATATCCGCCTGCAAATGGGCGACACCCTTCTGCTGCAGGGCCCCTGGGAGCGATTCCACATTCTGAGGAACCGGCCCCAGCCCCGGGCGCTCACCTTTTCCACGCCGCTTGAGGGCGAGATTCTGCGGCCCAAAAAGGCAAAACTCGCTGTGTTCTGGCTGGCAGTGGCCCTCTTCCAGGTCATTTTTATCAAAATGCAGCTATCCGTGGCCCTGATGTCCGGTGCGCTGGGCATGATTATTACCGGTGTTTTAAAAATCGACGAGGCTTACCGGGCGATTGACTGGATGACGGTCTTCCTGCTGGCCGGCCTGATACCCTTGGGCATCGCCTTTGAAAAAACCGGGACCGCGGCGTTTATTGCCGAACGGGTGCTGGGCCTTCTGGGCGAACCAAGCCCCATTGTCCTGCTGGGCGTTGTCGGGCTTATGGCCTCGTTTTTCACCCTGGTGATCTCCAATGTGGGGGCGACCGTACTCCTGGTCCCCCTGTGCATGAACATGGCGCTCATGGCCGGCGGTGATCCGCGAATGGCGGCGCTGGTGGTGGGGCTTTCCGCGTCGAACACCTTTGTTCTGCCGACCCATCAGGTCAATGCCCTGATTATGCGGCCCGGTGGTTACCGGACCATCGATTACGCCAAAGCCGGCGCGGTTATGACCGTGCTGTTTTTAACCGTGGAGCTCACCGTCCTTTATTTCTTTTACGGCGTTTAATCTACTGCAATAATATAAAAAAGGGGGCACTTCGCATGCCGATTATTACCCTATCCCGAGGCTGCTTCAGCCATGGCAAAGAGGTTGCCGAAAAGGTGGCCAGCATACTTGACTATAAAATATTGAGCCGGGAAACGCTTATCGAGGAAGCCAACCAAACGTATCATGTGCCGGAAAAGGAGTTAATCAAGTCGATCCATGACGCCCCTTCCGTTTTAATGCGGCTGAGCCGCGGCCGGGAAAAATACCTCTCCTATATTCAGGCCGTACTGCTGGCGCACGCTAAAAATGACAATCTGGTCTACCACGGGCACGGCTCCCATCTCCTGCTGCCCAATATATCCCACGTGTTTAACGTCCGGATCATTGCAGACATGGCGGACCGAATCGCATATATGCAACAGGTCCAGGACATTTCGGAAAAAGAGGCGATGCGCTACATAACCGCCGAGGATACCCATCGCTCCCGGTGGGCGCACTATCTTTATAAAATCGATATCACAGATCCCTTTCTCTATGATATGGTACTTAACATAAAAAGTTTGAATATCGACGGTGCCGCTGAACTGATTCGTCATGCAGCAAAAATGGAGACGTTTCAGGCAACTGCAGAATCCAGGCGGGCCTTGGCGGATCTGGCCCTGAGCACCCGGGTCAAAGCCGCTATTGAAAATACCTGCAAGCCGGATCTTAAGGCGACGGTGACAGCGAAAAACGGCACCATACATATTCATACGGAAACCACGAGCATGCGTAAAACCGGCTATGTCCAGCCGAAAACCGAAGCCTATGTCAAGGAAACCATGCAGCAGGAAATTGCGGATGAGATTGCCGCCGCCATTGCCGACATTCCGGATATCAAAAACGTGGTCTATGAAGTTATTCCGCCATCCTACAGCTAATCAATTTCTATGAAGATCAGTGTTCAAAAACGAATTTCCATCGCATTTATTACCCTGGTCCTTCTCGGCGGGATCATCTGGCTGATCAGCAACTACAGAAACCATGTCCTGGAGCTGAAGTTTGATATCATCACGGAAAAAAACCAGCTCCTAAACACCATCCTCGAGGCCCGTCGCTACGAGAAAAATTATTTTCTGTATTTCAACGAAAAGGATCTCAGGGAAGCCATCACCTATACCACCACCGCTGAGACCAAAATCTCTGATATCATAAGCACCTACAAGGATTATGCATCCAGCCAGAACCTGCTTGCCTACAAAGAGGATCTGGAAAAATACAAAGACTCGCTGGTGGCATTGCAGAATCACTACCGGGCGAACTATAAAAGCGGGAATATAGACGATCTTAGGGCCGCCAATACACAAAAACAGGCAACCATTCGAAACCTGGGCCAAAAAATCACCTCGGAGCTCGAACAGATGGTGGCGCAGGAGCGGTTAAGCGTCAACCGGATCGTCAAGGAATCCCGGGTATACATGTTCCTCGGGGCCTTTATTGTATTCCTGCTCTCCGCATCCGTGGCCTTTTTTCTCATCTTCAGGGTCAACCGCCCGCTTCGCCGCATCGGCCGCGCTGTGCGAAAAATTTCAACCGGCGATTACGAAAAAATCCCGCCGCTCAATACCAACGATGAATTCGATGAATTCGTTAAAAGTTTAAATACCATGATCAGCGAGGTGAACAAGCGGAACGAGCAATTGGTCCAAAGCCGCAAAATGGCCTCTTTGGGCACCCTGACATCCGGGGTCGCCCATGAGCTGAACAATCCGTTGAACAATATCTCCACATCGCTGCAGATCGCCATAGAGGAACTGGAAAGCGGCGATCCAGATTACAACAAGGAACTCCTGGCAGACGCCGAGAGCCAGATCGAGCGCGCCCGGGACATTGTCCGGGCTTTGCTGGAATTTTCCCGGGACCGCTCCTTCAAGCCCGCAACGGTCTATATCAGAAATCTGGTCGAGGAGAGTTTAAAGCTTATCAAGGGCGAACTGCCCGCTCTGGTAGAAGTTAATATCGATGTGGCCGAAGACATTTATACGGTGATGGAGTTTCGGCGGATGCAGCAGGTTTTAATCAATCTGATATTAAACGCGGTCCATGCCATGGACAATGAAGGAACGCTTACCATCAAGGCAGAAAATATTGATGCCAGCCGCGAGCTCTGCATCCGGATTCAGGACACGGGAAAAGGCATTCCCTCAGAACACCAGGATAAAATATTTGATCCCTTCTTTACCACCAAGGAGGTGGGCAAGGGCACCGGCCTGGGGCTGTCTGTCTCGCACGGCATCATCCAGAACCATGGCGGCCGGATCGAGGTTAAAAGCGAAGAAGGCGCCGGCACCACATTTTATATTTACCTGCCCCTGCCCCCGGAAAAAACCGGTGAGGCCGCAGCAGGAGACGCATCCGCGTAGCTGAGCAGGATGCCCTTTGTATAGAGTAAGATTAAGCGTAAGATTAAGATTAAGACGGGCTAAAAGAAATGCCGTCGCGACAGCATAAACCGCTTCCAGAAAACTAAATAATATGTTGAGATATTCCAAAATATTACGTCACTGTCATTCCGAGGAACGATAGTGACGAGGAATCTTATTGTAAAGATTTCTCGCTGTCGCTCGAAATGACCGCATGAACAGATTTTCAGGGCCTTTTCGAGTTACTTTCTAAAAGAAATGCCGTCGCGACGGCATAAAGCGCTTTTACGAGATTCTCACCCATGAACGAGCAGCGGGCAACTGGAAACGGCAGCGGCAAGCCGAGTGCAACATCCGCCTCGACGATTTTAATCGTTGAAGACGAAGCCATTGCGCGGAAAAACCTGGACCATATCCTGAAAAAGGAAGGCTACCAGACGATTGCCGTGGATTCCGGGGTGCGCGCGATTGAACTGATGCAGACCACCACCGTGGATCTGGTGGTGACGGATCTCAAAATGGAAAAAATCGACGGCATGGCGGTATTGGAAAAAACCCGGGAACTCCTGCCGGATACGGAAGTGATTCTAATCACCGGATATGCCACAGTCAACTCGGCGGTCCGGGCATTAAAAATGGGCGCCTATCACTATATCGCCAAGCCTTATAAAATTGACGAGGTCCGTAAGATTGTCGCCGAAGCCCTGCTGAAACGCCAGCTGCTCATTGAAAACCGGGAGCTCAAAACCTCCCTCAGAAGCCCGGGCGAGGTGCCGTTTATCGTCGGCAACAGCGATGCCATGATCGAGGTGAAAAAAACCATCCGGCAGATCGCCCCATCGGACACCAATGTACTCATTTTAGGGGAGAGCGGCACCGGAAAGGAGCTTGCGGCAAAAGCCATCCATCACTTGAGCGGCCGCTCGGAGAATAAATTTGTGGCATTCAACTGCGGCTCTTTTACCGAAGAGCTCATGGCAAATGAATTATTCGGCCACGAGCAGGGGGCGTTTACCGGGGCCCAGCAAAAAAAGGCCGGACTGCTGGAGATCGCGGACGGCGGCACCATATTTCTGGATGAAGTGGGGGATATGCCGATTGCCATGCAGGTGCGGCTTTTGAGGGCCATCCAGGAAAAAATCTTCTACCGGGTGGGCGGCACGGCGCCGATCTCCACGGATGTCCGGTTTGTCGCCGCCACCCACCGGGATTTAAACAAGGATGTGGCAGACGGGCATTTCCGCCAGGATCTTTTCTATCGGCTCAATGTGATCTCCCTTCAACTGCCGCCGCTGTCCAAGCGGCCTTCGGACATTCCACTGCTGGCCCATTTTTTTCTGGAACAGAAAAACCAATCCATGAAAAAGGACATAACCGCCATTGATACCGAGGCCATGAAGCTGCTGACCCGGTACGCCTGGCCGGGGAACGTGCGGGAATTGGAAAACATCATCGAACGCGCACTCGCCTTTCAAAACGGGCCCCGGATTACCGTGGACAACCTGCCGGATGACATCCGGAACCTCTCCATTGAAACCTACCGATACAGCCCGGACGGCACCCCCACACTGGAAGAGCAGGAAAAACGCTATATCCAGTGGGTGCTTGAAAAATGCGGCGGCAACAAAACCCAGGCCGCCAAAATCATGGACATCGACCGGGTTTCCCTGTGGCGAAAGATCAAACGCTACAAACTTGAGGCCGAATAGATCAGGATTGCGGCAGGCAGACGGTAAACACCGCGCCCTCCCCCGGCCGGCTTGCCGCATCGATTCTTCCGCCGTGCTGCTGGACGATGCCATGGGTAATGGAGAGCCCCAGCCCGGTGCCTTTGCTGGGCTCTTTTGTGGTGTAGAACGGGTCAAAAATTTTGTTCAAAGCTTCTTCGGCTATACCCTTACCGGTATCGCCTACTTCAAAACAAAAACAATTCTCCGCAGGCTCATGGTGGGCCGAAATC
Organism: Desulfosalsimonadaceae bacterium; assembly: GCA_035312245.1. GTDB lineage: Bacteria > Desulfobacterota > Desulfobacteria > Desulfobacterales > Desulfosalsimonadaceae > M55B175. The sequence continues at coordinate 1,459 of DATGCF010000226.1, read as the reverse complement.
CGCAGGGTGCCGCCATCTTCCATGGCCTGGACCGCATTCAGCATCAGATTGATAAGCACCTGCTGCACGTGCTCATAGGAAAGATGGGCCTGGCTGTCTTCGGGCACCTGAATATCCAGATGGATATTTTCCGGAATCCGGTCCTGGATTGTCTTGACAGCCTGCGTGACCACATCATGGAAGTTAACCGACTGCACATCCAGTTCATCCGTGCGCGAGAAATCAAAAAGCGCTTTGATAATATTCTGGCCCCGCTCCACCTGGTTTTCCACGTCATGAAGCAGCGATTTCTTGAATTCATCATCCCCGCTGTCCCACTCCTCGAGAATGATTTGAAGCGAGCTTGAAATGTTGTTGAGCGGATTGTTCAGTTCATGGGCCACGCCCGCGGTAAACGTGCCCAGGGAAGCGAGCTTCTCCATTTGCAGAAGCTTTTCCCGCAGCCGTTTGTGCTGGGTGATGTCCGCCATGTTGCCGAGGATGGCGGGCTTTCCCTCGTATTCGATGCGGGTGTTGCGCCGATTGATCCAGACAGTGCGGCCGTGCTTGGTAAGTCCCCGGGATTCATACTCCGGCGGGGCGGATTCATCATTCAGGCGTTTTCGATGGATCTCTTCCACTTTTTGACGATCTTCCGGATGGACGAACTCAAGGTAGTTCATGCCGATCACTTCATCCACGGCATAGCCGAAAATATCCGCAAACCGCTTATTGGCAAACACAATCCGCTCTTTCAGGTTGATATATATACCAGTGAGGGAATTTTCCACCAGCGACCGGAACGTGGGTTCACTTTTCGAAAAGGGTTTTTCCATGATTGAATAAAACTATTCCGATTCCTGATGGGCCGTGATTTTTCGTTTGGTTTCATTGATCAGCTTGGTGACTTTGATGCCCCGGGGGCAGGCTTTCGTACACTCAAAATGGTTCTGACACGGCCAGACACCGTCCGGCGCATTTAACACCGAAAGACGCTCTTCAAATCCCTTATCCCGGCTGTCCTTATTGAACCGGGCCGCCTGGGCGATGGCTGCCGGGCCCAGAAACCGGGGGTTTTCCTGCGGGATGGGGCATGCGGAAAAACAGGCGGAGCATAGAATGCAGTTGGTGGGGTCGTCAAAGGCTTTGCGCTCCTCCGGCGACTGGATGCGCTCATTTTCCGCCACCGGTTCATCGTTAATCAGGTATGGCTTGATCGACCGGTATCTTTCGAAAAACTTCTCCTGATCCACAATCAGATCCCGCTGGACACTGAAATGCCGGAGCGGCTCAATGGCCACCACCGCCCCGTCGGATTCCGCCACGTCCCGAACCAGGGTTTTGCACGCCAGGCGGTCTTTGCCGTTTATCCGCATGGCGTCTGATCCGCAAACCCCGTGGGCGCAGCTTTTTCGAAATCCCAGGGTGCCGTCATCATGCTGCTTGATATACATCAGGAGATCCAGCACCCGGTCGGTGG
>DATGCF010000225.1:0-8336 GCA_035312245.1 Desulfosalsimonadaceae bacterium | reverse complement strand
GACAAGATGGAAAGCCGGAACCGCAAGGATGAACTCGACCGTATGGCCGCGATGCTCAGCCGTCTCGGCGGAAGAGGATACCAAGTTCGAGAGGATCAGGAAGTCTACAGTGTCGATTTCGATCCCGATAGCGATTTCGATTCCGATAGCGAAGAAAACGAATCCCAACCTTAGCTTTAACAGGACCGGGGGTATGGATTTTGCGGTTAGAACAAATTAGCCGTGAGGCATGCTAATTTACTGCTAATTTCCTTGACATAGAAATCTTTTCTGGCTTATCTTAATAAATTTTAGATTTCGTCAAATATATCGCTCGACCGCATTCCCGGCAGCCGCGCGCCGGCCATACGATCGCTTTTACGATTCAGTGAACGAGGAGCCATATTCATGAATTACAAGGAAACCCTGAATCTGCCGACTACCAAGTTTCCCATGAAAGCCAACCTGGCGCAGAAAGAGCCGGCCCAGCTGAAGCAGTGGGAGGCGGACGGCCTGTATGAACAGATCCGGGTCCAGTCCGCCGGCCGGGAGCCGTTCATCTTGCACGACGGCCCCCCCTATGCCAACGGTAATATCCATATCGGGACTGCATTGAATAAGATATTGAAAGATATCGTGGTGCGCTCTCACCAGATGAGCGGTTATGACGCCGTGTTCGTGCCCGGTTGGGACTGCCATGGGCTGCCCATCGAACACGCTGTGGACAAAACCCTGGGCCCGAAGAAAAAGGAGATGTCCCGGGTTGACATTCGCAAGGCCTGCCGGGAGTTTGCGGAAAAATACATTGGGATCCAAAAGGATGAGTTTAAGCGGCTGGGTGTGATGGGCCAGTGGGATGATCCGTATCTGACCATGAATTACCGGTATGAGGCCACCATTGCCAAGAAATGCGCCGAATTTGCCCTGGACGGGAGCCTGTTTCGCAGCAAAAAGCCCATCTATTGGTGCTGCAGCTGTAAGACCGCGTTGGCTGAGGCGGAGATCGAATATGGGGATGAAACCTCGCCCTCCATTTATGTGAAATTCGCATTAAAAGACGATATCGCAGAGCAGGTGCCGGAGGTTTCCGGAAAATCCGTATATGTCGTGATCTGGACCACCACCCCCTGGACCCTGCCCGCCAATCTGGCTGTGGCGCTGCATCCGGATTTTACCTATTCAGCCGTCGAGGTGACTGACGGGGAGGTCTATATCCTGGCCCGGGATCTGGTGGCAAACTGCATGAAAGAATTCGGGGTAACAGATTACCGGATTCTGGCGGATGTGGACCCCCATGCCCTGGAGCACCTCAAAACCCGGCATCCCCTGTATGACCGGGAGTCGATGATTATTCTGGGCTCCCATGTGACCCTTGAGGCGGGCACGGGATGCGTGCATACCGCGCCCGGTCACGGCCGCGAGGACTTTGACATCGGCCGCCACTATGATCTGCCCGCGTTCTCACCGGTGGATGACAACGGCTGCTTTACGGACGAGGTAGATCTTTTTACCGGCCAGTTTGTCTTTAAGGCGGACCCGGATATCATTGAGACATTGAAATCCAACCGGGCGCTGGTCAAATCCGATACCTTCAGCCATTCCTACCCGCACTGCTGGCGATGCAAAAGACCGGTGATTTTCCGGGCGACCCCGCAGTGGTTCATCTCCATGGACAAAACCGGTCTGCGCGAAAAGGCCCTGAAAGCCATTGATACGGTGAAATGGATTCCCTCCTGGGGCCGGGACCGGATCTACGGGATGATCGCCAACCGGCCGGACTGGTGCGTTTCGCGCCAGCGGTCCTGGGGGGTGCCCATAACCGTTTTTTACTGCCGCCAGTGCGGCCATCTCCATGTGGATCAGGCGGTGATTGACCGGATCTTTGATCTGTTCGCCGAACACGGCGCGGATGTCTGGTTTGAAAATGATGCGGATTTTTTTCTGCCTGAGGGGGCCAAATGTGTGGCCTGCGGCAGCACTGACTTTGAGAAGGAGAGCGACATTCTGGACGTTTGGTTTGATTCCGGGGTGAGCCACCAAGCGGTGTTAGATGACCGGGAAAACCTGCGCTGGCCCGCGGACCTTTATCTTGAGGGCAGCGACCAGCACCGGGGCTGGTTTCACAGCTCGCTTCTAACCGCCGTGGGATTTAAGCATAAGGCCCCATACCGGATGGTGCTGACCCATGGGTTTGTGGTGGACGGGGACGGTAAAAAGATGTCCAAGTCCATGGGCAATGTTATCGCCCCGAAAAAGGTGATTGACAAGTATGGCGCGGAAATTCTCAGGCTCTGGGTGGCGGCCTCGGACTACAAGGATGATGTCCGGATATCTGATACCATCCTGAAGCAGTTAAGCGATGCCTACCGGCGCATTCGGAATACCGGCCGGTTTATCTTAGGCAACCTTTATGATTATGATCCGGCGACGCACCCAGTGGCAGGGGAATCCATGCCCGAACTGGACCGGTACATGCTGCACGGACTTCAGGCGCTGATCGACAGATGCCGGGTCGCTTACAATGAATTCGAGTTTCACGTAGTCTACCACACCCTATACAATTACTGTACCATTGATCTGTCCGCCTTCTATCTCGATATTTTAAAGGACCGCCTGTACACGTCGCCGCCTGAATCGACGGACCGGCGCAGCGCCCAGACGGTCATGCACATGCTGATCGATGTGCTGACAAAGATCATGGCGCCGATCCTGCCGTTTACATCGGATGAAATCTGGCAGTTCATTCCCTATGCCGGAAAAAAGGTGCACACCGTGCACATGACGGATTTCCCCGCCGCCAATCCGGATTTGCAGGATGATGACCTGGCAGCCCGATGGGAGAAGATTCTTGAAGTGCGGGGGGAGGTGACCAAGGCGCTTGAAAAGGCCCGGGCGGATAAGACCATCGGCCACTCTTTAGACGCCTCGGTGCTTATCTCAGCCAAAGGGGATCTGTATGCGCTGCTCGCGCCCTATGCCGAGGATCTGCGTGCCATATTCATTGTGTCCGATGTCCGGCTTGAGTCCGCGGAAAATTCGGATGCTGATTGTCAGCCCACGGATATGGCGGATCTTTTTCTTAAAGTGGCCGCTGCGCCCGGAGATAAGTGCCAGCGCTGCTGGGTGTATGATACGTCAGTGGGGACGGATACGGCGCATCCGGAAATCTGCAGCCGCTGCCGGCAGGCGCTTGATCGGATAGCCGGATAAGGAAGCGTACACTTGAATGCCTGGATTGGAAAATATGCGCGGCTGCCGGTAATCGTCGGGATAGTGGTGATTGCGGATCAGCTGACCAAATGGTGGGTGCTTCGCGGCATTGGCGGCTATGAAGTAATACCGATTATTCCCGGTTTTTTTAATCTGATCCATGTCCAGAATCCGGGCGGGGCATTCGGTTTTTTTGCCGGTCAGAGCCCGCAGCTGCGCGCACTTTTTTTTATCTTTTTTTCCTTGCTTGCCGTTGGGCTGATCCTCTATTTGTACCGGACCACGCCGGCCAACTACAAATGGCTGCTTACCGGTTTTTCCCTGATTGTCGGCGGCGCAGTCGGCAATTTGATCGACCGGATTCGTTTCGGGCATGTGGTGGATTTTATCGATCTCTATGTGGGAAAGCTTCACTGGCCGGCGTTTAATATCGCAGACAGCGCCATTACCATCGGCATGCTCATTTTTGCCGGCTATCTGATAACCAAGAAATATCCAGTGGAATAACTCAAGGCAGGGCATTACCTTCTATGTTTCCCATATTAATCCAGTTCAACGGTTTCGCCATTCACACGTACGGGGTGTTTGTCGCCCTGGGCGTGCTCTCCGGCATTTTCTTGGCCCGTTATGAGGCCCGCCGGCTGGGCCTGGACGCAGACCGGGTCCTGGACCTCTGTTTTTACATCATTGTGGCCGCCATCGTGGGTTCCCGGCTTTTTTACGTGGCCACGCACCTGGACTATTTTATGGCCAGGCCCCTTGATATTTTTATGATCTGGAACGGCGGTCTTGTATTTTACGGGGGATTTATCGGGGCGGCCCTTGTGGTACTCATCTATTTATGGGTCTATCGGCTGCCGCTCGGAAAAACCTCGGATATTGCCGGATTGTCCCTGCCGCTCGGCCATTTTTTAGGCCGCATCGGCTGTTTTTTTGCCGGATGCTGCTACGGCCAGGCCTGCGAATTGCCCTGGGCGATTACGTTCACCCATGCGAAATCTCTGGCCCCGCTCAATGTGGCGCTCCACCCGACACAGCTCTACCATTCATTTTCCAATCTTTTCATATTTCTGGTGCTTTTCTCTCTGCGTCGGCGCAAACGGTTTGACGGCCAGATATTCTGGCTGTATATCCTGTTTTACGGTGTGGCCCGATCGGGGATCGAGTTTTTCCGGGGGGATTTCCGGGGGGCAACGGTTTTCGACATGTTCTCCATTTCCCAGGGCATTGGCATTAGTTCCGCTGTTGTGGCGATTGTCATGCTGATCATCCTTTCCAGAAGGACCCAATCTTTGGACAAAAATGGCTGAAATCGGTCATCAGGCACTTGCCAAGCATCTTTCAGACGCAAAAAAATCCACCTTTTCCCCGGTTTATCTGATCTTCGGCGAGCCCTATCTCTGCCAAAAATCCTGCCAGGCTTTGATTGACGCTATTGTCCCGAATTCTTCGGAGCAGACGAAATGCGTTGAGGCGGCAGAGCACATGGATCGCGCCCAGGTGGCGGATCTGTTGGAGCAGTTAAACACCTATTCATTTTTTTCCGCGACCCAGATCGTGGTGCTGCGAAATGCCATGGTTTTTGCCAGCCCTAAAAACCGGGAAGAGCCGGTTAAACGGATCAAGAAGGCCTATGATAATGATGATATGAAAAAGGCGGCGGACTTGTTTTTGCGCCTGCTGGGCCAATCCCATATGACGCTTGAGGATATCGGAGTTCAGGTGTTTGCTGAAAAATTTAACCTGGATGCGGACGCCTATGACGGTCTTGACTGGATAAACCCCATTATCCGTTTCTGCCGGGATCAGGCGCTTTATGTGCCGGAGGTCGCAGATGAGGCGGCGTTGCTTTTAAATGCCGTCAAACGGGGATTTCCCAAAAATCATTACCTGATCTTAACCACAGAGACGGCGGACAAGCGGACCAGCCTGTATAAAACCATCGCCGGCCATGGCATGGTCATCGACTGTTCGGTGGCCAAAGGGACCCGGAAGAAAGACCGGGATGCCCAGCAGCAGCTGATTTACAGCCAGGCCCGGGAGATTCTGGCCGCCGCCGGCAAAAATATGGCGCCCAGGGCATTTGAGGCCATGTATGAGCTGATCGGGTTTGATATGCATGCTTTTTCCCGCGGGCTTGAAAAGCTCGTCAATTATACCGGCACCCGGGAGACGATAGAGGTGGCCGATATTCAGGCGGTGCTGACAAAGAGCCGGGAAGAGCCGATTTATGAGTTAACCGGCGCCATATCAGACAAAAATCCGGTGGCCGCCCTGCGCCTGCTCGCCGAGTTATTGAATGCCGGCTACCATTATCTCCAAGTGCTCATGGCCATTACCAATCAGGTTCGGCGGCTGCTGCTGATCAAGGGGTTTGTAAACAGTAACGCCGGATACCGATGGCAGCCGCGGATGTCCTATGATCAGTTTAATAATCTTGTGATGCCGGTGGTTCAATCCTATGATAAGGAATTAATGGATAAAATCAGCACCTGGACGGATGATTCAAGCCAAACCGGGGCGGGACAGAAAAAGAAACCCACGACCGAGCAGATCATCGCCCGGCAGCCCAAAAATCCATATCCGGTTTATCAGCAGTTTCTTAAGGCATCGAATTTTTCCGAACAGGAGTTAATCGATGCCGTAAGGCGTCTGCACCAGGCGGATGTCTCGTTTAAGACCACCGGCCGGGTCCCGGAATTTGTGCTGCAGGAATTAATTATTTCAATATGCGGCCATAAGGATAACCCAAAACCTAAAACCTAATATCTAAAACATCTATTAAAAATGCGATTTATCAGAAAACAGGAAGAAAAATTTGCCTTAAAGCTTCTTGAGTGGCGCTACAAACAGCAGGAACAGCCGCTGCCGGATAAGGCCGTTTTAAAGCAGCATGCGGCTGACATCGTTTCCCAGGCCCATGATATCGCTAAGCAGCGCGGCGGCAATGTCATGGCCATCCTAAAAGACATGTTCTCCTCGAATCGGTGAACCGCTGAACCTTTTCTTCACGCGCGATATACGCCATGCACCCTGAGGCCAATATTGATGAATACATTGAGGCGCTGCGCACATCCAAGCGGATGCGCCACCAGGTGGTCTATCACCGGGAAATTCCCCTTAAGCCGCCTGATTATGTGACAAAAAAGAATGCCTTTTCACAGAGTATCCGCCATGTGCTGTCGGCATTGAATATCGATGCCCTGTATACCCACCAGTATAATGCGATTACCGAGATCCGAAACGGCCGCCACATCGTGGTGTCAACCCCAACGGCCAGCGGCAAGACCCTGATCTATAATCTGCCGGTGCTGGAGCGTATTCAGGCCAATCCGAAGTCCCGGGCCATCTATATTTTCCCCTTAAAGGCCCTGGCCCAGGATCAGCTTCGGACGTTTGATGCCATGGCCACCCATTGTGATGGGAATAAACCACGTGCGGCCATTTATGACGGGGACACCTCGGCCTGGCATCGCAAAAAAATCCGTAACAACCTGCCGAATGTGATCCTGACCAATCCGGAGATGCTGCATCTCGCCTTTTTACCCTATCATGACAAATGGGCGGAGCTTTTTGCCAATCTCGAGACCGTGGTGGTCGATGAGGTGCATACCTATCGGGGGGTCATGGGCTCGCACATGGCCCAGATTTTTAAACGGTTTCGCCGAATATGCGAAAAATATGGCAGTCATCCCACCTTTGTTTTCAGCTCCGCCACCATTGCCAATCCGGCGGAACTCTGTGAATCGCTTACCGGCATGCCGGTGGTCACGGAATCCCGTTCCGGGGCGCCCCAGGGAAAACGCCATCTGGTGTTCTTAAATCCGGATGCAAGTCCTTCCAATGCCGCGATTATGCTGTTAAAGGCCGCCTTACACCGGGGCTTACGAACCATCGTCTACACCCAGTCGCGGAAAATGACGGAGCTCATTTCCGTCTGGGCCGGCAGCCAGAGCGGCCAGTTTGCCGGTAAAATCAGCGCCTACCGGGCGGGGTTCCTGCCGGGCCAGCGCCGCGAGATCGAGCAGAAACTCGTCTCCGGCGAGCTGTTGGCCGTGATTTCAACCAGCGCCCTGGAACTTGGCATTGACATCGGGGATTTGGATCTGTGTCTGTTGGTGGGTTACCCTGGCACCATCATGTCTACATGGCAGCGGGGCGGCCGGGTCGGCCGATCCGGCGATGACTCCGGGTTGGTGCTCATTGCCGGGGAGGATGCCCTGGATCAATATATCATGCGGCATCCAGCCGCTTTTTTTGAAAAAGGCCCGGAATCCGCGGTGATTAACCCCTATAATCCGGATATCCTGAAAAAGCATCTGCTCTGCGCCGCTGCGGAACTGCCGCTGGATACCAGCGATGCGTGGCTTAAGGCCGGGCCGGTGATCCGGTCTGCGGAAAACCTGGAACAAAACGGCCAGCTTTTAAAAAGTGCGGAAGGGGACTGCTATTTTTCGGCATTAAAGTCGCCGCACCGGTTTGTGGATCTTCGGGGGGGCGGGGATCAGTTTAGCATCATTGAGTCAACAACCGGGGAAAATCTGGGCGAGATTGACGGGTTCCGTGCCTTCCGGGAAACCCATCCCGGCGCCATATACCTTCACATGGGCCAGACCTTTCGCGTGGAAAAACTGGATATCAGCACCATGACCGTATCGGTCACGCCGGCCCGGCCCACCTATTATACCCGCGTCCGGGCGGATAAGCAGACCGAGATCCTTGAGGTGTATGCCGAAAAGGCCGTCTACGGCACCCGGATATGTTTCGGCCGCCTTAAAGTCACGGACAAGGTCACCGGGTATGAAAAATGGCACCTGCATTCCAAAAAACGAATGAACATCATTGATCTGGATCTCCCTCCCCAGATGTTTGAGACCGATGGCCTCTGGTTCCAGATCCCGCCCCGGGTACAGGCGGCGATTGAAAAGGCCCAGATGCATTTCATGGGTGGCATCCATGCGGTGGAACATGCCGCCATCGGCATTTGCCCGCTGCTTATCCTGACGGATCGAAACGATCTGGGCGGCATATCCATCCCGTTTCACCCGCAGGTCGGGTGTGCGGCGGTATTTATTTATGACGGCATCCCGGGCGGGATCGGCCTGACGCGCCAGGCGTACGCCCGGGCGGAAGACCTGATGGACCAT
>DATGCF010000224.1:0-27510 GCA_035312245.1 Desulfosalsimonadaceae bacterium | reverse complement strand
TAATTCCTTATATTTGCTTTTCGGCTCGAGCAGGCGCCGGCCGATTTCAAAGTAGGTGCGGGATATATCGGGCCGGGCGCCCAGGTGTTCGCCCTCGGCGGCACTTTTGCCCCACCACTTAAGCGCTTTTTTTTGATTGCCAATCAGCCAGTAATAAGTGCCCATAAGTTTGAATGATTCAGTCCGCTCGTCAGCCACCTTTTTCTTTGTGTAGGACAGGCATTTGTTTCCAATTTTAAACGCGGCTTTTTTGAATTTTGTTGCTTCATTCGGCCTGTTCTTTAAGATGTAATCTTCGAGCAAGGCCATATTGTATAAAAATTTGGCCATTAAATAATCCCGGTACCAGTCGATAAAAATTGCTTCCTTGCCTACCTGCCTTATAAATTCCTCAGCTGACGTGATGGTTCTCCCGGCGGCATCCAGATTTTGGCAAAAAATTTCACATCGGGCCTTTGTTGCGAGAGACTCAACTGTTCTGCCAATCCAGCTCGTTTTATTCGCTTGGCTGATTGCTTTGTCTGCATAGTTCAGCGCATTAAATAAATCACGGCGCTGCAGTAATAATTTTGTTTTCAAAATAAAAACGTCAGATTCCGCATGTTCAAAGTTATATTCTTCATAGATACGGTGCAACTGCGCGATAATTACCTCGCATCGCTTAAAATCCCCAAGTTCTATCCCCATGTAGCACAAATACAGCAATTGACCGGTACCAAAGAAAAAATCACCAATATTTAACGCTTCCATAATGGATTTGTTATTCAATTTTTCTTTCCAACTGCCAATATAATAGCTATGGACGAATTTTGCGCATTTGTATAAATAAAGCAGGACATCCGAGTCCTTGTTACTGACGCTTTTCCGGCAATACTCCAGAAATCGATAGGTTAAACTTAAAGAAAGGCCGCTTGCTGAAAAAAGGATGCCACTGCCTACCAGCAAATTAAAATAGGCTTGCGATTTTGATATATCATATTTAAATGCGTGGGAAGCGGACCTGATATTTTCCACCAGGCATCTTTTGACATCAACCTGGCTAATAGCTGTCGCCGTTTTCATTGTTTTTTGCATGATTCGCTTGTCGGTCTCTGTTGGAATTTTCTTCCTTCGAATCGCAGGCAGATACAAATGGCGCAAAATCAAAGCCATGTGCAATAAAAATTGAGGGATAATGACAATCATCTTTCGGTTTACTTTCTCCCCCCGGTGGCTTGCCGCTCTGTCAAAATAATCGACGGACTCTGCATAAAAGCCTTTATTCAAGAATGCATACGCAATGTTTTCTTCCATGTTTGCCAATTTATGTTTGTCGATCGCCCCGCCATGCTTGTTTATATAAAGGGCCATGGCTTTCTGATAATAATGCAGCGCCTCATTTGAGGCAGACGCCTTTAGCGCCTCTTCACCGGCTCTGAGCATATACTCTTCCGCCTTATCCAGGTTGTCGCCGCTGCTATAGTGATATGCAAGGATGCCGTAGAACTCATGCAGTCGTTCTTGAAATATTCTTTCAATGGCATCTGCTATCTTCAGATGAAGCTCCTTGCGTTTTTGGGATAAAATCGACTCATAGGCGGCCTCCTGGGCAAGCGCATGTTTAAAAAGATACTCAAGTTCCTCCATCCGCTTTTGCTCGCGTATGAGCTCGATTTGCTTTAAATGGGCAAGCCGGTTGTCAATCTCATGGATCGTTTTCGCCACTTCATTAAGAATCCGGTAGAAAAAACTCCGGCCGATCACCGAGGCAACCTTGACAAGCTCCCGGGTGTCGGCATCAAGCCTGTCGATCCGGGCCATGAGCACATCATTGATGGTCTGGGGAACAACCATTTTATCGATTTTTTCCGTTACCCTGAATTCGCCGTTCGTTTTGACCACTGCGCCTTCATCAACAAACGAGCGCACCACCTCCTCGATGAAAAAGGGATTGCCCCCGGCGCGTTCAATGATTTGGTCAATTAGCGCATTTGAAAGCCCCTTGATGTTCAGCATATTGTTGATCAGCATTTCGCTCAATTCCTCTGTCAGCGGCTGCAGTTGGATCTCAACATAATAGACCGGAAGCTTTTCTTTAAGCGATGCCGTAATGCGGTCGCTCGTATCCGGGTGATTGGGCCGGAATACATTGATAAAAACGATCCGCCGCGTTTCTGCCAGGCGAAACAGGGATTCAAGTAGTTCAATGGAGCTGTTGTCCGCCCAGTGCAGATCCTCAATCACAATGATCAGGGGATTGAGTTCCGTGGATTTGATCAGTAGGTCGCGTACATTTTTAAAAATCAGTTTTTCAAGGGCTTCACCGTCGATACCCGCCATACGCTCGGCATATCTGCCGGAAAGCTTCATGCCCATGAGCGTGGCGATAAAGGGGAAAACTTCGGCTGCTTCTGCCTGGCAGACATTTCTGACGGCTGTTTCCAATTTGTTTATGGCGGCTGCCGATGTGTCTTCCTCTTTAATCCGGGCCCAATGTTTTAGAAGATTGATGATGGGGTGGAAGCTCAAGTTTCTGCCGATTGAGATGGCTCTTCCTTCGAGGAATGTGGCATGTTTGACAATATCGCGGTTCTTTAGCTCTGCAATCAGCCTTGATTTGCCAATACCCGCTTCGCCGATGACATTGACCACCGAGCCCTCCCCATTAATGGCCTTCATTACCTGCAGCTCGATCTTGCAAAGCTCATTTTCGCGGCCGACCATTTCGGAAAAAATCTGACGCTCTAAGCCAAGTCGCGGCCGGTCGATTTTATCTTTTAACAGTTCATACGCCTCAAGGGCATTCTCTTTTCCTTTTATTTCAAGCTTGCCGAGGGGTTTGAATTCAAACTGCTTGTCCACTCGTTTATAAGTGTTATGAGAGACTAAAATGGTACATGGCGCCGCCATGCTTTCCATGCGGGCGGCCAGGTTGGTGGTGTCGCCAATGGCGGTGTAGTCCATCCGCAGGTCATCGCCGATCGAGCCGACGATGACCGGGCCTGAATTGAGTCCGATGCGCATCTTAAATTCCAGGCCGGTCCTGCTTTTCAAGTCACCGCTGAATTCCTGCAATGTGTTTTGTATGGACAGGGCCGCCCGGCAGGCATTCTGGGCATGGTTTTCAAGTGCTATCGGGGCGCCGAAAAGCGCCATCACCCCGTCCCCGGTGAACTGGTTAATGGTCCCCTGGTGCTTATGAATTTCATTCATCAATATCGTAAAACAGCCGTCCATTATTTGATGGACCTGTTCCGGGTCGAGCTTTTCCGCCATTGCCGTATAATTGGCCACATCTGCAAAGAGAACGGTGACGCGCTTTCGCTCACCCACCATGGCGCTTCGGTTGGTGAGGATTTGATCCGCCAGGAATTTGGGGGTATAGGAATGGGGGCGATTTAGATCGATGGCAGCGATCTGCTTTTGAGATTTAAGATTGTAACCGCAATTCATGCAGAAGTTCGCATCTTCAGGCAGTTCATGCTGGCATTTCGGGCATTTCACTTTTCAGCCTCCAAAACTGGCAGATCAGCCAATTCTTTTTTGACCTTTTCAGGCTCAAGCAGGGTGCCTAAACGCTCAAAGATTTCCAGGGCTTTTTTGAGATAATTCCGCGCCTGGGTGGCATCTCCCTGCAACTTGAAAAAACGGCCGAATGCTGCGTAAGTTAGTGCCAACAAATTTTCAGCCTTTATGTTTTTAAATATGATTTCTGATTTCTCAAAATGCGGCAGTGCTTGGGAAACATTAGTTTCCAGAAGCACCTCGCCAAGCAAAAGATGGTTCCATCCGATGTTTAGCTTTACGCCGCATCTTTGATTGATTTCAAGGGCCTCCCTGGCAGCCTGCTCTGCCTTGTCAAATGCGCCCTTAATTAAATACGCTTCGGCGAGCCACGTGGCGTAAGTAACTTCAGAGAATTTTGAGCCCACGCTTCGAAAAATTTGGACGTAAGACTCAAGTACCGCAATTCCTTTATCAAGAGCCCCTGCGCGGCACCATGTATAGGCGAGAATGCATTGCGCCCATGCTTCATACGCCGGGTTAGGGGCAATTTTTAAAGCCATCTCACCAAATTCGGCCGCTTTTTCTATATCTCCCCGCAAAACTGATGCCCCAGCAATGGCCCAGGCGGCCAAGGCAATATGTCCGTTATCCGAATATTTTTGAGAAACTCTTAATGCGTGCAGCCCCTCGTTCAATGATTCCTTCCATCGACCGCACATCGCAAAAACAACGGCATTACCGATATAAAATCGTACACATGCAAAGTGATGAAAATCTTCCGTCATGATGCCAAGTAGCTCTTCTTTCAATGCCAAAGCTTTTTCAAAGTCTCCTTTAAAAAGGTAGCTCCATTGCAGATCCAAATAGGCAAAAACCAGGGTTTCTATATGTTCTGATTTTTCGGAAAGTTTTACTGCCTTTGAGGCAGACTCGATGGATTTATCAAAAGCCCCAAGCTGCATTTCACAGCCGCCCTTGCGACTATAAAAACCGCCGGCAAGACCAGTATTACTAATCTCAGCCACTTGGGATTCATAATGGGTTAGCAAGTTATAATACTGTGGAAATTTAAACAGTTGTTCAAATACGACAAACTGATTAATCAGAAGCGAGATGCGTCGCTCTCGATTTGTTATTGAATCCTCAAGCTCATCCAGAATGTCCATGGCCTTGTCAAAATAGCCCTTTGCCTCCTCCATGGCATTCGCATTAGTTGCTTTCTGATTGGCCAGGGAAAGATAAACAATGGATTTTTCATTGTTCTGACTCCGCTCATAATGGTAAGCCAATACCTCGTAGTATTCTTCCAGTCTTTCGGCATAAAGCTCTTCGATAACATTTCCTATTTTTTCATGAATTTCTTTTCGTCGCTTTACAAGCAGGCTGTTATAAGCCACCTCCTGGGTCAGGGCATGTTTGAAAATATATTCCAGTTCCGGGAAAAGACGTTTTTCATATATGAATTCAAGCCCCTGAAGGTTTAAAAGACAGGATTTGAGGTCTTCCTTCATGCCCGTGATACTCTGAAGAATGCGGAAGGCAAATTCCCTGCCGATAACCGATGCCACTTGCATGATCCGCTTCAAGCTTTCTTCCACCCGGTCAATGCGGGCGGAGATAATCCCCTGTATGGTATCCGGCACCTGGATCTCCGAGGCTTTTCGGGTTAAGACATAATCTTTATTTCTTTTCCGGATAAAACCGTTTTCCATTAGACTGTGGGTGATTTCTTCAACAAACAACGGGTTGCCGCCGGCTTTACTCAAAACCAGATCCTTTAATTCCGGCACAGGTTTGCCATCTTCAAGGATTGCCTGCACCAATTCCCCACTTGAAACGCTTCCAAGCTGGTCAAGGCCGATCTTTGTATAATAGGACTTGCTCCCCCATTGATGGATATATTCCGGTCGATACAACAGAATCAGCATAATCCGGGTACTGTGGAGTGAGTCGATAAGGTGTTGAAGCAGTTCCCCTGAAATCTTGTCCATCCAGTGAAGATCCTCGATGACAATTACCAATGGTTTAATTTCACTTTCGCGAATCAGAATTTCTGTAATTGCTTCAAATTTTCTGAGTTTTTTTACTGACGGTTCGAGCTGTAGATATGCCGAATCATCGATTTTTACTGATAAAAGTTCCTGCAAAGGTGCAAGTTTCTTTTTAAGCCGCTCCTCAATCTGCAGAATTTTTTGAGCAATTTTTTTCTGAATGATATATTCCCTGTCCTCCTCCTTGATATCGAAATATGATTTCAAAAGATCAAGTATGGGGAGGTAGGCCATATTCCCGCCATATTGGATGCACCGCCCCTCAAGCCAAATTTGTCCATCAATGGGCAGCCTGTTTTTCAGTTCAAGAACGAGCCTTGATTTGCCGACGCCTGCTTCACCAACAATGCCCACCACCTGGCCTGATCCTGATTTTACTTGTTCATAAGCCGCAAGCAATGAGGCCATAGATTTTTTCCTGCCAACGAATTTGGTAAGGCCTCTGGCAACTGAAGCGCGGATCCGAGAGTCTATATCTCCCTTTTTGACCAATATAAATGTATCTTGGGGTTGCGCCTTGCCTTTGAGCTCGATTTGACCAAGCGGCTTGAATTCGAAAAATTCACAAGCGATTTTATGGGTGTTGCCAGACACCAGAATCGCGCCGGGTTCAGCCGTGCTTTCCATCCGGGCAGCCAGATTGGTGGTATCTCCTATAGCAGTGTAGTCCATTCTGAGATCATCGCCGATGGCCCCAACTATCACCGGCCCGGAATTGATGCCGATCCGCATCCTGAAATTGATGCCGCAATCTTTTTTCACCTTTTCCCCGTAAGCGCCAAGTGCCTTCTGAATGGACAGTGCGGCATGACAGGCACGCTGGGCATGGTCCTCGTGGGCGACTGGCGCACCGAACAGCGCCATGACCCCGTCACCGGTAAACTGGTTGATGGTTCCTTCATATTTGTGAATTTCATCCATTAGGATCTTGAAACACCCGTCCATGATCTGGTGGACTTCTTCAGGGTCCAGCTTCTCGGAAAGGGCGGTGTAATCGGCCACATCCGCAAAAAGGACCGTCACCAGCTTGCGTTCGCCTTCAATGGCGCTGCGGTTGTTCAGGATCTTATCGGCGAGGAATTTAGGCGTGTAGGACTGGGGCTCGGAGTAATCCGTAGGTTCCGGGGCGGCTTGGAGGTTTTGACCGCATTGACCGCAGAATTTAAAACTGGGCGCATTGCCGAAGCCGCAATTCGGGCAAATTACCTCCAACTTATTTCCGCATTCAACGCAAAACCGCATATCTTTTGGGTTCTCATGACTGCATCCTGGGCATTTCATTTTATTCAGCCTCTTAAAAAGCGGTTTAAGCCGCAGTTAAGCATTTTGGCTAAAGTAGCCCAAAAAGGCGCTCAAAATCCGTCCATACGGTCATTTCGAGCGGCAGCGAGAAATCTTTAAAACAAGATTCCTCGTCGCTCGCGCTCCTCGGAATGACATCGGCGGAATTGCTCGGAATAACGAAATATATTATTGAGCCACTTTGGGTCGCTCCAAATTCGCAAGCTCTTCCTTTGCCTGTTTAAGGAAAAATTCCGCTTCACATGCCTCAAAAATCTTAGCTGACTCAGACAAACAATCCCGGGCCATCTCTTTTCTGCCTTTCACTTTTTGGAGGCGGCCCAAATCCAGCAATGCTTGTCCCTCAATGCCCTTGGCGCCGGTTTCCCTGGCCGTGGAAACGGCGTTATTGAAATGTTCATTGGCCTTTTTGGCAGCAGATGGAACATGTTTTATGATAAAGCCCAAATTCCTGGCGATGGTCGCCATGTCGACCTTTACGGATTTATCTAAAATGCTTAAATATACTTTGCCTAAAATATATTCGATCATCGCACACATCAGTCTACTTTCCGTTTCGTAGCAGGTTTTTAGACTGTCATGGACCAGTTTTAAACCTTTGCCCATTTGTCCCCTCGCCATTTGAACAAGACCAAGAGCGATGAAATGCATAATTCCAATCAAATCGCAGCCAGAATTCTGACAATAGATGCCAACTTCCTGCAATGTTTCTTCAGCTTTTTGAAACTCATCATTCAAGGTGTAGAGAGAGCCTAAATGGCACTGTGATGCAAAAGAATAGAAAGGATCTTGGGCAATACGCGTCGATTTTGATAAACTATCAATAGTTGCGGTAAAATTTCCGTCCGCCCAATGACCGTAACCAGTAACTAAATGCCCCATAAATATGCTTCTGATATTTGAGTGCCGCTTTCCATAATCCAAAATTTTACGACCCAATTCCCAAGCCTCTTTAGGATAGCCCTTTAAAAAATATGCAGTTCCGATTCCACCCAAAGATTTAAAATATAGATATTGATCCGATGGAAGGAATTGACACGTATCATGGCCGCGTTTGCCGAAATAAATGGCCTCATCCAAAGCCCCCAGTTCGCCGCAGGTCCAGGCCAGCCAGGTACATGCGTAGCCAATTACTTTGGGATCTTGTATTTGTTCGCCAACTTCAAGGGCTTTACTAAGATAATTATAGGATTCTTTCAGTTTTCGACTCGGATAAAGAGAGAACCCATACCAGGCATAGAACATCCCAAGAATTGATTGGTCTTCTATTGATTCAGCAAAATCCATGTATTGGCGAAGCAAATCGGATTGTTCCCTGAAGTCTCCTCGGTAGTAGTAAACGAGGGACCATTTGTTCAGCATTTCAATCAGAAAGGTATCATCTTTTTTTGTGCGGTCCGATTTGTGGCTTAATAGATCGAATGCTTCCTTGAAGTATTGGTGGGCTTCTTCTACGGCATACCGGGCCAGACTCTTTTCCCCCGATCTGACCAGATAGTCAACTGCCTTTAAAATAGACCGGCCTTTTCTGTAATGAAAAGCCAGGGTTTCATAGAATTCTGAAAGCCGATCCTTGAAGACCGTCTCCATTATGCGGGCAACCTGCTCATGGATATCCTGGCGCTCTTTTTTGAGCAATCCGTTATAAACGACTTCCTGAGTCAGCGGATGCTTGAATATGTATTCCAGGTCCGGCTGAAGCGCCCGGGCCCGGATCAAATCCATACGTTCCAGGGTGCTCAAGCCGCTGTCCACAAACTCTTTCATTTCAGTAATTTTAAGCAGAATTTCGTAAAGAAACGCCCGGCCGATGACCGAGGCCTCCTGCAGGATGCGCCGGGTTTGTTTTTCAAGCCGATCCAGGCGGCCGGTTATAATTGCATGAATAGAGGAGGGGATATCGGCTTCAGCGATTGGTTTGGTAATCTGCCATTCCTCATTATCGTAGGCGAGCAGGTTGGATTCAATCAGGCTGTTCACCAGTTCTTCCAGATAAAAGGGGTTGCCTTCAGCCTTGCCCTGGACCAGTCGCTTAAGGTCCGCGGGGATATGCCTTGTTTTTAGCAGGGACTCCAGCATGTCCTGCGCATCTGACAGGCTTAGGCCCTGAAGCTGTATCTCATGGTAGTATTTGTGGATGCTGCTTAACTGAGCCCCCGTAAAAAGACTGAAATAAGGCCGATATACGCAAAGAACGATCGCCGGCCGGCGAATTTCCAAATAGGATTTGTGCAGTAATTCAATAAATGATAGGTCCGCCCAATGCAGGTCCTCCAGAAAAAAAATGGTGGGCGCTTTTCCGGCAAGTGCATTGAGAATGCCTTTAACGGCGGATTGCAGCCCGGATTTCCAGAACTCCGGGCTGACCTCGGCAACTTCTGGATACTCCAATGAATACAATCCGCCTATATATGGAATGATATCCGCTTGACTGCCGACAAGCGACAAAATACCTGTCTCAACTTTTTCTTGGACTTTTTTCGGAGGGTCATTCTCCTCGATGTTTAGCACCCGGTTTAGAAGATCAATCAACGGAAAATAGGGGATGTTTTGGGCATACGCATAGGAGTGCGCTTCTATCCAATGAATTTTATTCAAATCTATTGATTTTTTGAATTCTTCGATCAATCGGCTTTTGCCGGTGCCGGCGTCACCGCAAATGGAAAATATGCTTCCCTTGCCTTTTCTTAAGTTTTCTACCGCCTCTAAAAGCTCGCCCAACTCAGCCTTTCTTCCGATGAGATCCGCCCGCACGCCTGACAGGCGATGCGTTGTCACAGGTCTATCTATCTGGGATATGACCTTATGAATTTTAATGGGATGGGATTTGCCTTCAACATTAGTTGAATCCACGTATTCGCAGGCGAAATAGCCATCTGTCTGTCGGCAGGTGGCCATATCGATCATGATTTCGCCGGGTTCTGCCAGATCGCTCAGGCGGGCGGCTGAATTGATAGTATCTCCTGCCACCCCATGGGTGCCAATCTCCATGTTCACATCGCCGGTAACCACCAGCCCGGTGGTGATGCCGGTGTGCATGGAAAGCGGTCGACCGACGCTGCCCGCCAATTCCGGGTTCAACCGGTCAACCGATTCGTGAATTTCTCGAGCGGCTTTAACGGCACGCACGGGATCATCTTCATGCGAGGTGGGAACGCCAAACATGGCCATGACTGCATCACCGGCATATTTTTCAATGAAACCGTCGTATTTACTGATAATTTTAGAAATTTCGTCAAAGACGCGACAGGTTATCCCTTTTACCTCTTCCGGGTCGAGTTTTTCTGTCATGGCCGTATATCCGGTCAGATCAGAGAAAATGACTGTGACATACCGTCTTTCACCAGTTACGGCGGCACCATTTGCCGGACGTTTTTCGACTGCAACTATACCGGGCGAGGCATCGGTTACCGAAATTTCAGAGGCTGTGGAATTTTCCGGGTGCAGTTGGCAGCCGCACTCATCGCAAAACAGGGCCCCTTCCGGGTATGAATGGCCGCAGGAGGGGCATTTTAAGCTTAAGTCAGCTCCGCACTGCCTGCAGAATTTTGCTTCTTTCCGGTTGTCAGTTTCACATTTCGGGCATTTCATTGTTTTTCACTTCAACTTATAGGTTCTGTGCCGGATCGCCCGGAATTTCTGATAGCCCTGGTATCCGAGCCGGAAAAGGATAAAGATGAGCAGGACGAATGCCAGGATCAGTATGCCTTGTTGGGAGGATTCCCTGACTATGACAAAGGTAATGTTTAAGAGCGGCAAAATGCAGAAAAACAGGGTAACCAATGCGCCGATAATGCCGTAGAGCCAGAATAAGGCTTTTACCTGGGGCGATAACGCTTCTTCCTGCTGACGCCTGGGCATAAAGCGGCCGAGTATTTTTTCCTTGATAAAATTAAGCGACCGGCTTCTCAGGTTGGGAATACTGGTCAGATCCATCAGCATGTAATAGGCGTCCATCCGTATAAATGGATTGAAATTCAGGATAAGGATGACAAGGCAGATAAGGGAAAGACACACCCAGATGGAAGCCCAGAAAGCGCTTGGAGTAAAAGATACGCCTGCCGCCCAGAAGGCGATGCCCAGAATGGCGAAAGTGGTCAGCGGCCCGGCCAGGGCAACCAGAAATCTTTGGGACCGGCGGGGGAAATTCCATGCGGAAGAGGTGTCGCAGAAAAAAATAAATGTGCCCAAATAAAACATAATACCCAGGCGGTTTATGCTGCCCCCATAGTGTTTGCAGACCAATCCGTGGCCGAACTCGTGAATGCCGGCCACCGCAAGGACAAGCAGGTAGAGGATGATAACCGCTTCCGGGTGGTGTAGGAAAAAGCCCTCGAAATTGACGATGGTTTGGATGAACTGCGGATAATGCCCGAACAGCGGATAGAGCCCGGAAAACCCGATCAGCAGAAAAACGATAAAACCAACGGGATTATATAAAACCCGCGTTTTTTGATATACCCAGGAAACCGCCTTATCCGGCCGCGGGATCGAGAAAGACGGGTTGATTAATTTTAAAAGGATACGGCGAAGCCGGCTTTTGCTTTTTTCCTTGTCCGGGGCGGCCAGCAGGTTGGCCGCCTCCAGTTTTTCATAGAGAAAGGCGATTCGCTGAGGGGCGATCATGCCGATTTTGCTGATATGATCCATATAAAAATCATAGCAGGTGTTTTCCCCGTCCATGTTTTTGATCATAAATGCTTCGCTTGGGCCCAGCTTGAGGATATTGCCCGTGTCCGGATCCTGAATGATACACCCCATGGGCAGATCGCCTTCCTGTCCCTGAAAATACTCAATTCGGAGATCCTCGCGAAGCTCCGGGCACAGCCCCATCACCCACTGGCGGCGCTCCTTTCCGGTTTCTCTTCGGTATTTAATCATTCTGAGGGAATGCTTGGTGCCGCTCACCGTAAAATAGACGCGGTCCATACGCCGGCGGATCAAATGCAGCCAAAGCACATCCAGGTTGATTTTATCCAGGTCAGCAGACGAATTCGGGACCTCATAATCTTCCGTTTCATGGGGATTGAGTGGAATCTTGCCGTTATAGACCAGCTCCACGAAAATGCCGTCATTGTTAAAATCAAGGGATATCTGATAGTCATCTGCAATGCCCACTTCATGGGCGGACAGGAGCAGGGCTTCGCAGGCTTCCAGTAAAGACTGGGCCAGGTTGTCTTCGGATTGTTTGGTAAACTGCTGGAGTGCGGCATAGTGGCGGACGGTGTCATTTATCAGCCCCAGCCATTGTTCACTGGTCGGTATCATGAGAGAGATTTTATTATTCACTGCGTTTACCCAATGTAAAACCGCCGATAAAGGGTTCAATCTGCCAGTTCATGTCAAGCGCTTTGCCCAGCCGGTCACTGTCCACATCCCCCAGCGCACAGGGGGCAAGACCGAGGGCTTCGGCGACGAGGTAGAAGGTTTGATACAGGCAGCCCAGATCCTGTTGGATCAGCTTGTAGGCAATGGATTCATATTTCCATGTCATTCGTTCGATACGTGCGGAAATATAAATTGTCGCCTGCGGCGGAATCGGGGTTATGGCCTTGTAAGGGTTCCAGGCCAGGAGCTTCTGTATATCGCTGTCAGCGGATTTTATTTTTTCAAGGATATGGGTTTGCGGACAATATCGATAAACCCCGGGGTCGCCCCCCCGGCATTGGCGGATAAACGGGTATATCTCAAACGCATGGCGCGCCCCGGCGCTTGGCACGGGCCTTAATGAAACCATATCTTCGTGCGCCGGGTCCTCAACAAGGCCCTGAATCCGGGCGGAGTAGAATAAAAATGCCGATATGTCGTCAAGCCGGATAGGCGTTTCTGCGTAGTTTCGAATGGAGCGGCGGTTTTCCAGGATATCGCCAAAGGACCTGTCGAGCTTTTGGGCCATGTCAGCATCCGGTTTTCCAAGGGAGATCGTCTCGGGAGAGGCAATCGCCTTTACCACGGCCGGGGCTTTACGCTTGCCGTGAAATCGATAGGTGCCGCCGATGGGATATGAGTGCCGGCCTTTTTGGGTTCTGGCATAAAACAGCAAATCGTGAAATTCCCATAAAGGCAGACTGTCTTTTTGCTTCCCTGATTCATTATTTTTTGCCGCTATCATTTCCGTCGCCAAAAGGGCGGAAAGCAATGCATTCCATTCATCCTTCAAGGAGTCGACGCTGAAGCCCCCGCATAGATGAAAGAGCAGTTCCGCCAGTTCTTTTGTATGGATCGTCATTCGGCAGAGTGTCAGCGGGTTTTCAAGAACCATTGCATCCGACGCCTGCCGCAAATAGGTAAACCGGCAAAGCTGGTAGTTTACTTGGGGGGTGATCGGTTTTGCCTGAAGCGCGGAAGTGCTTAATGCCGGGGTGATAGAAAAAACCGGTTTGCCGTTTTGAGTAAAACGGGCTGAAAGAAAGCCGGCAGAAATGAGTTTTTGAAACAGATAATAGAAGCCCGCCCAATCCATGGCCGTTGGGGTTGGCTGGAAAAGCTCGGCCATAGCATCTTCGCTCAGCCATTCGGCCTGAAGCGTATGCAGCAAGTCCAGCGGCTGGCCGGTTTTCCAGTGCACGTAGCGCTCGGAAATATGAGAGTACAGGCGGCAGCCCGCGTTTGTTTTTTCCAGCTCAACATCCGGGCGAAGCTTGTATAAAAACATGGGCCGGCCTTTTTAAAAAGAGGTTTATTAATTTAACTCAGTAAAATATGGAGCTGAAATAAAAACCTTTGCTACTGTCATTTCGAGCGAAAGCGAGAAATCTTTATATTTAAGATTCCTCGTCGCTGCCGCTCCTCGGAATGACAGTATGAATAAGTGAATCAAGATTGCTGACATCGGACCACTTTATTGAATTAATAAAATGCTTTCATCAATGGAGTCATCTGCTTTTTTGATGAAACGGACAAATACAGCTTTTTAAAAATAAAAGGGTACCGGGTTAAGCGCCTCTTCTGCGCACGGGGTATCCCGCCATCCTTTTTTCACTGGAACCTGGAAAAGCCGGGCGATGCCAAAGCGCGGCCAGAAATGGGCCAGCCCCGGTACAATGACCCGGACCACGTGCAATCCAATATCCGGCCGGGTTAAATCAATCACCACCATTTCCAGATCCTGCTGCTTAATTATTTGAACACACTGCTCGATGTCTGTTAGAAAATCATCTGTGCTTAAGCTGCTGAATGATTCTCTACCCTTGAAATGAGTCATTGTATCGGGCCGGATAAATGCCATATCAGAAAGCCGGCGGCCGTCTAATTTCCGGTAATACTCGTTGACCTTAAAACTGGATCGAAGATTCCAGGACTGACCCAATTCGCTTAATGCCCGGACAAGCGCAATTTGGATGTCAAAATGGGCGCCCAGGCCGATCATTGGGTCTTCTTCCGGGTTTTCTGCGTGAACGGCAACGGCGGCGACAGCGGGAATATTGATGTCAGTGGTTAAATCCAGGCAGAAAAGATCATAGCCCTGGCTGGAGAGTCCCTTTTGAAGGTTATTGGCATAGCTGATGTCAAATGAATCAATGTCTATTCCCGGCGGCTGAATTCGATTGTACCACCAGATACCCGCGGCATCGCGCTCGATCAGCTCGAAAAAGGCCTGAAGGAGCGCCTCTTCCAGGCAGTTACCGGCAGCCACGCCGTTGCTGTCGCCATTAAAAAAATGCCCGCCGCCGTCTGACGGATAATTATAGTATACATAGGCGCTGGGGATGCGTTTCCATTGGTTTTGGGTCATTGACCAGGCCGGGGTCCAGTCTATTTCAATCGATTTTTTAAAGGGTTCGGGGACATAGGCGGTTTCCGCCTTTTTCCGCCACATTTGTCGCTCGGCATATTGCTTATCGCTGAAGGTGATCAGAACTTCCGGATTGATCGCTTCCTCCTGAATATCCGCATATCTTGCCCGGATTTTTAATTCGTCGCCATGAACCTGTGTGGCATAGCGCTCCAGCGCCTCACCCATGGCGCTGGCTCGGGCCTCGGCATCGGTTATACCCTTTCCAGTGCTGATTCCCGTCGGGCTGACCCTTGCCTTGTGATACCAGCCAACCATTCTGCCTAAAGTGGGCCAGGTGGACGTATAGTAGTAGCCGAAAAACTCCGGAATATCAGTGAGGCGGCGCAGCGTGCCAATCGATCCGGTTACCGGACTGATGTGGTCTGCCAGGTGCCGGCATGTCGACTCCGCCTCTATCACCCGGTCCGTATTTAATTGATGCCCGGATTTCGCCCTTGACTGTATGCGAAGCGGCGGCGGCCGGCTTTCAGTTTTATGTGAAAAAGGCTGTTTTTCTCCGCACACCGGGCACTGGGGTCTGGGAATAAGTTTGTGCCGGGTGATTTCAGACCTGTTCAGATCCAGAGTCAAAACCGAATTATTTAAACTGGTATCGAAGCCCTGTCTAAAAATTTTTTCGAGTTCGAGGTTGAGGAAGCCGCAGGCAATATCCAGTGAAAACGGGGTAAAGCCGGCTGCAAGGCTACGGGCGTTAGTAGCGGGATTATTTTTAAAGTGATAGTATTCGAGAATTCGGTGGCCCCTAAGCCGATGCAGCAGGCATTCCAGGCAGCCTTTGGCATTGGGCGCAAACAGGGGGCCGATCCACGGCATCACCCCGATCGGTTTAAACAGCAGCCAGGGCCATTTTTCAGATACAGCGCGGCGATTGACCTCTAACAGGTAGTTCTCAAAATAATCCGGACAGAGAAAAATACATAGGGTGTTGGCGGCAAAAGGGTGCGAATAAAAATCATCCAGAGAAATGTGATGAGCATCAGCGTGGTTAAGCCGAGGCATAATTGCATCGGTCAAGCGATTGTCAGTTGAAATATAATAAACCTGGGATACCGGTTTTTCCTGATCGATACCGGAGTCAGTAATTTGATCAAGAAAGATGTCCGTCGGATGCCGCCCGTTTTGCCGTCCGTCCGCCAACAGCCCCTTTTTTTCCATTTGGAGGAGGTGATAATAGACGATAGGGGCACTATAATGGTCTGCCAGGTGATCGGAAATTTGATGGATACTCCGCTTGCCGTCTAATAACGGAATTAGAAATTTGAATATCCTGCCATGAAAGATATACTGTGAAATTTCAGAAAGAACCGCACTTTCCTGGTCATCGATAGCCACAGGGTGGTATGGTTCCTTTAAGCGGGGATATTCAATCATGCGAATTTATCACCTCTGTCTGATTCGCGGTTCAGTCAGAAGATAACAGGGCCGGGCAAAAAGAATTATCGGAAGACGGCGTTTACTTCCCGTCAGCAAGCAGTTTCGCTAAACAGATGCCTAAAGTGCATGCCTCTCGGGCAGTCGGCGGTTCAGCATGGCAGTCAGAAAGATGGATGGCAGTCCAAATGGCCTAAATCTATTTTACTCCGCCAACCAGAACTTCATTTATGGCCTCGCCCAGCATATTCATCTGACCGAGCAGGCAGAGACATAAACAGGACATGGCAGCCAGCCGTTCTTCCACGTCTTCAATCATTCCTTCTTCAGAATCCGGTGCCAGTGGTAGCACAACATGAGTGGTGTCCTCCGTATTTTCGACCACTTTTACCTTCATCTTTTCGGGCACCGAGATGCCTTCTTCCTGGAGAACGGCTGCCGGATCAGCAATCAGTCTTTGTTTGTAGTCTTCATCCGCCCAGGCTTTGGCCACGCAGACGGCCCATTTTTTCTGATGTTCTTCGATTAATTTTTTCATTTTTTCCCCCCTTTGGTTGGTATTTCGGCGCTTGAAAAGCGCCCCTGAATGTGATTTTGCCGATTCACCTCGCTAATCTTTTAGCTTTGTTTATTAAATTTGAAGGTCAGAAAATTTTTATCCTGATCCCGCCTGTAGTCGATTTCATCGACAAATTTTTTAATTAATACACTTCCCATTCCGCCGATCCGCCGCTCGGAGATATCGCTGGGCATATCAAAATCCGGAAGCTTATTCAGATCAAAGGGTTTGCCTGAGTCAACGATGTCTATGATGATATCGCCTTTTTCATTCACCTGGCACTGCAACTCAATGTTTCCGGGAGTGGCCGCAGGATAGGCATAAGTAAATATATTGACCAAGGCTTCTTCACATGCCAACTCGATCGTTTTCTTTCGTTTGTCAACTTCACCCTGCTGATCGATAAAATTAGTAATAAATGCCATCAGCTTTTCCAGGTTTTCCAGCGTTGCCGGTGTCTTAATTTTATTCATGACCGTAAAAAGCGATTTATTCCGCCGCGGCGGTATTTTTGCAGAAGGTAACTTATGATTTTTACTCGTACGCGTCCTCGTGCTCGAAATCGGTTTTTAAATCCCCCGAGTACGATTACAAGTACGAGAACCGTCCCGTTCGCGCGGGACTGAGTACGATCAGTTCCTTGGTAGTGAACTTAGGCTTCTCTACTCAACATTTTCCATCGCTTCGTCAATAGAATTAAATACCGGAAGCACCTGATTAAACCCTGAGACCTCGAAAACGTCCTTGACAAGATCCTGCATAGAAGCAAGGGCAATGCTGCCGGAGTTGGCTTTCAGCTTTTTTGCGATCAGTAAAAAGCTTCTCAGTCCGGCACTGCTGATATAATCCAATTCACTCAGATCAAAAACCATTGATTTGACCCCTTCATTCAGGAACTGACCAATCTTCAAATCGAATTCAGGAGCGCTGACCGCATCCATCCTGCCGGATACGGAAATAAGCAGGGTGCCATTTTGCCGTTTTTCAATAATCTCCATAGGGGCATCCTAGATGCGAATGAGCGGGGTTAAGACCCTTTTTTCAGGTAATTTCGGGCATTATAGAGGTGAGAGGGTTGAGATCAGGCAAGCGCCGCTTTTCTTGTTATGCTAAGCAAGACAGGGGCAGAAGAGAAGCAGCCAAAACTAAAATAGCCGGACTGCCAATTCTCAGTGGCAGCCCGGCTATCTCTATAAGACCCGTGACTTTCCGTCCCAATCTTACGATTGGTTTGGCTTTCTCATATCTTTATAGTAAGCAGAAAAATTCTTTATGTCAATACATACATTTTCTGAGAAGAGTAAATAAAAATGTACAGATATGACTTAATTATTATTGAATTCATAGCCATTAAAAAGTAATGCGAAATCAAATGTTTATTTGATGACATGACGTTAATATTTTCTCGCTTAGCTATTTTCTCTAAGGCTGCGTCTGGTTTTATATCTCATAATCATTGCCTTAGAAAAAGCGCTTGCGATTGACATGAATGCAGATAAATGCCATTAAATAAATTAGACCTCAATTTAGGCTACTGTGAGGACTAAGCCGGTGAAAGAAAATCATGCCCTTCAAAAAGAGCTCGCCCGATTAAAAAGCGAAAAATCGGCTCTTCAGGTACAAAGCCAGCTGCTCGATAATTTTGTCAACCTTGCCCGGTCAGCCGCCCAGGAACACCTCTTAACAAAAATTCTGCAAAAAACCCTTGAAGTCTCAGCCGCACTGACCGGGGCGGAAAAAGGCAGTTTGTTTTTGCTTGATGCCCAGGGCGCTGTGACTGACAGTATTTTGACCCGCACGGATGCAACCCCTGAGCAAAGCAGCCAAATTATCGGCAAGGTATTTACTAAAGGGTTGGCTGGTTGGGTAAAAACGCATCATCAGGTAGGGCTGATCACGGACACGGACACTGACGATCGCTGGATAGATCTCCCGGGACAGCCTTACACAGTGGGATCAGCCCTGGCCGTACCGATTCTTAGGGGGGAGAATCTGCTGGGTCTTCTCACCCTCCTGCATTCCCGCTCCGGCCATTTCACCCGTGAAACCGCCGATTTGATGCTGTTAACCGCCAGTCAAATCGGCGGTGCGCTTGAAAATGCCAGGCTGTACAGTCGGCTGGAGGCTTCCTATCAGGCTTTGGAGCAGGCCAAAAGTGACATCGAGGCCTATTCCGAAGCCCTGGATGCTGAAATGGAAAAGGGCAAAAAAATTCAGCGGGATTTTCTGCCAAAGCAGATGCCTTGCGTCCAGGGGTGGGAAATTGCCACCTGCTTCCATCCGGCTAAACAGGTTTCCGGCGATTTTTATGATGCGTTTCTACTGCCCGGCAAGCTTATTGGGCTGGTAATCGCGGATGTATGCGACAAGGGAGTGGGCTCAGCCCTGTTCATGGCACTTTTTAGAAGCCTGATCCGCGTATTTTCCGGGCAGATCATCCTGCAGGGGGTGTCGGTGTCCGGGTTCGAGGAGCAATCACAGATTGAATCAAATCATCAATTTTATAAGGCTCTTCATGCGGTATCGCTCACCAACGACTATATTGCGATTGAACATGGTGATGATGCGATGTTTGCCACGCTTTTTTTCGGGGTTCTCGAGGCGGATACCGGAGTTGTCCATTATATCAATGCCGGGCATGAGCCAGCATTGATAGTGAATCATTCGGGCATCAGAAAAAAACTTTCCCCCACCGGCCCGGCCGTGGGATTAATGGTCAATCCTGAATTTCAATCCAGACAGGCGCAAGTTGAACCGGGTGACACGCTTCTGGGGTTTACGGATGGCGTCACCGAAGCCCTTTCCCCGGATCGCCTGTTTTTTACCAAGGAGCGGTTAATGAGAATACTGGAAAGTCCTGCGCTAACCGCTTCGACCCTCATCGACCAGATAAAATTCGATTTATACAGACATATCGCCAATGAACCCCAGTCCGATGATATCACTATGATTGCCGTGCACCGGGAGGCTGAGACGGGTTAACGGGTTTGGGTGTAGTGCCTTCAGACCCCTTCTCCCTCAGGGAGAAGGAGACTAAAGGAATTTGAATCTTAAGCGGCTATGCCTTTTTGCAGAAAGTAGCTCAAAAAGGCGCTTAAAATCTGTCCCTGCTGTCATTTCGAGCGACAGCGAGAAATCTTATATTCAAGATTCCTCGTCGCTCGCGCTCCTCGCCGATGCTCATTTCCCGGGAATGCTTGATCATGCCCCAGGCGCAGTCGTTGTTGACCACGCAGATGATCGGGATGTTGTGGCGCACGGGGGTTGCTTTTTTTAAAGTTTAAACGACGAGTTTCAAACCGTCTTCAAACCATTGGGCATAGACGCCCATGCCCTCGACATGGAGTTTGCCTTCTGCCGCTGCGTTGAAGGACGCATCTTTTCGTTTATCCGTTATCACAGATAATCCGGTGGCGGCGGCTTTCCACACAAGGGCCACGTCAAAGTCCCGGTGCCGGTCCCCGGGTTTGGATGAAATTTTTCCTTTATCAAAAACAAACAGCCGCCCGCGCTGCCCGTCCCGGGTTTTGATCAACACCCGGCCATTGGCCCTGCTGATATATTTTTTGAATGCTTCGTTCTTTTTAGAAGCGCGTTTTAACATGAGGTCAAGGGCAAAAAGAAGCATGGAAAATTTCATGGCGTCTTCTTTTTAATGATTGTGAATCCACGTGCGATCAATAATTTCCTGTTTGACTGAATCCGGCAGATCGTCAAAATAGGCGCAAAAACCGGCCACCCGGACGACGATACCCGGATATTTTCCCGGATTCGCCCTGGCATCGATCAGCATATCCGGATCAAGGACATTTAACTGCAGCTCCATACCGCCGGATTTAAAGAATCCTTCAGTTAATGCGGTCATTATTTTGAGGCCCTTTTCACCGGCCACGGTATCTTTATCGAATTTGAGGTTCAGTGCGTACCCGTTCATGGCAAGGGTTGAATCGATGCGGGCCACTGAATTTAAGAGGGCTGTGGCGCCGCGGCGGTCTCTGCCGTTGGCGCAGCCAAGCGAGGCGGCAAAGGGTTCACCGGATTTTCTGCCGGAAGGCAGCGCTTCAGTGCGGTTGCCAAAACCCACGTGGCAGGTCGAGGAGTAAAAGCCTGGCACATAGCTGCCGCCCCGGGTGTTTTTAAAGCGGGTCAGGGCATCGTGAAAAATGCGGGCAACGGCTGCGGCATACTGATCCGGCAGGTCAAGAT
Organism: Desulfosalsimonadaceae bacterium; assembly: GCA_035312245.1. Lineage (GTDB taxonomy): Bacteria > Desulfobacterota > Desulfobacteria > Desulfobacterales > Desulfosalsimonadaceae > M55B175. Next base: position 6,737 of record DATGCF010000224.1, on the reverse strand, counting down.
TGTTGCCGAACTTGGGCGCGTTCGTCAGTTCGGCATGCAGTATCTTATCCCCGGCAAAATCATTTCGCATGCCATTCAGGATTTCTGAAAGCGTATATTTTTTTTGATCGAAAACCAGCGTTTGAAGGGCTGCCAGGGAATCGGCGACATCGGCTGCCCCAACGCCCTGGATGCCGGAGGAATTATATTTTGCCCCGCCGGCGGTCACGTCTTTTCCGCTTTCGATGCATCCGTCTACCAGCATGGATGAGAAGGGGGTGGGATGAAAATCCCGATTGCCCTGCTCAATAATTTTAAGATCGTCAATCATGCGGCCGGCCATGAAATTCACCTGCGCTTTAAAGGCTGCCACGATGTCATCCATGGATAGAAATGTGTCCGGAGCCAGGGTTTTGACGCCCAGGCGTTTTTTGCTGTTTAGCCGGCGGCCCTGGTTGAGGGCCAGTATCAGGCAAAGCGGCAGGTTGAAGAGGCCGGCGTCTGTTGAAAAAAAGCTTTTACCGGGAAATGAAGGCTCCACGCATCCGACGATGCCGTAATTTCTAGCTTCCGCCAGGGGGAATCCATGAGAAACCAGTGATTGAATGGCGGGCATATCATTGAAAAGCCCCGGCACGCCATTGCCTTTCCTCGCCACATCCACGGCCCGGCGGACATATTCTTTTGGGGAGTCTGCATGAATTCTTGCCATGTAGTTGGGGTCCCTAAGACCGGCATGTTCCATCACATCTAGGAACAGGTAGGTCAGCGCATTTACCGCGTCTTTTCCGGCCTTGCCCATTCCCCCGATGGTGGCGGCCTGAGCCACCAGGTAGCCGCCATGGTATTGGCTGGTGCGCTCTGAGATTAAAAACATGTGTTCGGTGGTTTTGGCGGAAAACGAGAGCAGCAATTCAAACGCCGATTCCGGAGTGATCCGGCCGGCGGCCAGATCTTTTTGATAGAAGGGATAAAGGTACTGATCGATCCGGCCGAAGGAAACCGCTGAGTTCAACCCTTCCAGGCAAACGGCCAAATGGGCGAGCCACAGGGATTGGAGGGATTCATGGAAGGTCTCTGCGGGTTTTTGCGGAACTTTTGATAGGATTCGCGACAGTTCTTTAAGCTCATCTGAGCGGAGAGGGTTGGCTTCGGATTCGGAGAGCCTCCGGGCCTCGTTGGCTAGCCGGCCGGCAAAACGGATCAGCCCCTCGCAGGCGATTCGGATCGCTTGATGAAGGTCGCTTCCGTCTGGATCCAGCTTTTCCAGATATCCCTGGATGCCGATATTTAGGATTTTTTCATAATTGGGCAGAAAGTGGCCGATGCCGCCGGCCTCGTTAATCAGGTAATAGGTGGCATTCAGCTGTTCCCTGGTGTAACGCAGGAAATGGCGCTGGTTCCCCCGAAATGCCTTGAAGATCATGTTCCGCGGAAGCCAGTAGGGGATAACGTTCTTTAACAGTTTGAGCCGGTCGCGCCAAGCAATCGGGTGGGGCGTTGTTTTTCGTCTATCCATCCATAAAAGCTCTTCGCACATGAATACGCCGGCCAGTTCCGGCTGGATAATCGCGGAGCGCCGCATCGTCCCCACATTTCCGGCAATCAGTTCATCCGGCCAGATATGGGCGGCTTTATGCTCGAGCAGATGACGAAATGCTTTTGCCTTTTGGATGATGGCGGGCTCTTTTTTATTCCCGTGCGCCTTAAAATATTGGGTGATCAAGAGCGCCCGTTCCGGACACAAATAGACAGGCTCAGACAGAAGTGTCTGTTTAATGCGGTCAAACCGCTGGACTGGAAAATCGGGTGCGGCTCTCGCCGCTTCATGGTCCATGGCAAGCCCTCCTACTGGAGGCAATAATTGTCAGGGATACTGGACAGAGAATAACAGTTTGTAATTTGTATTAATATTATGGTTCAATCCTATTAACAAGTCAAGTTAAAGCTGGTTCCTTTTAAGTCCCCCTTTCGTAAAGTGGGATTTAGGGGGATTTGTCATCATTTGAAAATATAAATCCCCCCAATCCCCCCTTTTCCAAAGAGGGGATGAGGCACAAGAGCCTTTGCCTAAGAAAAATGCGCACGGGCCTGTTATCATCAGTTCCTTTCAGCAAAAGTGCCGTCGCGGCGGCATAGACCGCTTTTTGTTTTCCCATCATGTTTGCTTTTGGAAAAAAAGTGTTATTTTGTGAATTATGGAGGTCGTATTGATTTAAAGAGGATTGAAATATGATGAAGCATAGGTTTGTTCTTCAGAGTATATGCATATTAATTTTTACCGTCGGCCTGGCCGCCTGCTCGGTGGTATCTAAAAATGTTCGCCAGGATGCCATGAGCAATGTGCCATTTAAAGCATTAACCGCGCAAACCGAGCAATATGTCGGAAAAACCGTGATTCTTGGCGGCTATATCGTCAATGTGACGAATCGACCGAAACAGACCCGGTTAACCGTGCTTCAGGCGCCGCTCGATTTTCAGGATCATCCCAAGACCAGGGAACAGTCAAAAGGGCGATTCCTTGTGGTAACAGACGAATTCCTTGATCCGATGGTTTATGAACAAGGGCGGAAAATTACCGCGGCCGGCACTGTGATTGGCCGGGAAACAGTGAAAATTGATGAATATGAATATTCGATGGTAAAGATCCGTTCAGCTGAGTTGCACCTATGGGATGAACCGCAGTATCAATATCATTATTATGATCCCAATTATCCCTGGACGGACAATTACTATCATTTCTGGTGGCATTATCCCTATCGTTGGTAATGCCGCTTTATATCAAACCGGTTCATGGCCGAGCCGGACTTGAGTCAGCATTTTATCAATCATTTGGATATGCTTTTGTTCCTCATCCCTCAACTTCTCTAAAAGCTCTTTGATCCCTTCAATCCGGCAATTATCGGCCAATTTGGAATAAAATTCATAGGCCTGCCGCTCGCGTCCAAGGGCGGCCTCAAGTATTTCAGTCGGGGTTTTCGGTGCGGTTTGAATCATCTTTATCATCCTTTATTTGGAGGCATAGAATTAAACGCTCCCTGTATTTTCTATCCTGTTTTTTAAACCTAATTCGATTCAAGTAAATTGCAAACCCACGTCATATCATTACAAATGGGTCTGTAATATCAAAATCGCATTGGCAGATAGAATAACTGGTCCATTGCCTATAAAATCAAGCGGTATGGGTGCAAAAGGAAAAAAATTTACAAAAAGAAAAAAATTATGGAAAGATGTTTATTTTGGGGCTATGATCAGAATCTTTTTTTTGAAAACCGCTTGTTTTGTTGGGCAAAAGAATTGTAGGAAGACCACATGCATCACTTAAATCCCGAAGAACTCAAACATTTAAAAATCTTCAGCACGCTGCTGCCGGATGAATGGAGTGACGTATATCCGCTTTTAAACCGCCTGAAGATACTCGAAGGGGAGCAGTTGATCCGGCAGGGAACCAGGGCGCATACATTTTTTGTCATTCTTTATGGCCATTTTATGATTCACTACCCGGATGGACGCGCTTTGACGATCAACCGGAAGGGGGATATCATCGGCTGGTCTTCGGTAATCAGTCCGTTCCAGTATACCGCCGATGTTATCGCCCTGACCGAATCAGAGGTTTTATCCATCCCCGGTGCCAAATTTTTAGAACTTTTGCAGAGCAACGCAGACCTTGGTGATAAACTGGTGAAGACCATTAACGAGATGGTCCATCATCGCCAGTCTATTGATTGAAGGACGTATAATAGATTTTTAATGATGCGTCATTGAGGGGGAGTTTATAAATGACAGGTCTTGACGCTATACTTCATCACAACGGCTTTGCCATGGCGGCGGTGGGTATCACCATTGTCTTCACGGCGCTGGTGACCCTGTCTTTGGTTATCTCACAGCTTCATAAACTGCTGCTGGTCTGGGATGACCGGCGGATATATGTTGAAAAAGTCCGCAACCTGTTTTCAAGTGCCAGGCCAACCGAGGCGCGGCCGCCCCAGGTGGATGAGGAAATTTTCGAGATTCATTATTTCGATGACATTAATGAATCCTCCCGACAGTTCCAGATTCTCATTCAGGCCATGGGAGAGCCCTTTTCCCTGCCGGAATTGATCCAGATTGCCCAATCATTCGGCATTGAGCACGCGCATTCAACTGTCAGCCATTTAATCGTAAAAAACTTCATCGTTCCGGATGGAAATGGATTTTACCGCTGGAATCAGGACGCCCTTTCAGAGCATTCAAAACGGAGATGAGATTTAAAAATGGAGATGTTTTTAGATTTTTTCAGCAACACCGGGTTTGCCCTGGCAGATTACCGGAACTTTATCATGCTGGGCATCGGCATATTATTTATCTACCTGGGCATTGCCAAGCATTATGAACCCCTTTTACTGGTGCCCATCGGATTCGGCATTCTGCTTGGCAACATTCCGGTTTTCAAAGGTTTGGGGCTGGGGATCTACGAGTCAAACAGCGTGCTGCATTACCTGTATTTAGGGGTTACCTCAGGGGTCTATCCCCCCCTTATTTTCATGGGCATCGGCGCTATGACGGATTTTTCGACACTATTGGCCCGGCCGGTACTCATGCTGCTGGGGGCCGCCGCGCAGGCGGGCATATTTTTAACATTTTTGGGCGCTCTTTTTCTTGGCTTTGCCCCGAATGAAGCGGCGTCAATAGGGATTATCGGCGGTGCGGACGGTCCGACCGCCATCTTTCTCACCGCCAAGCTGGCCAAGGAATTGATCGGCCCCATTGCGGTGGCCGCGTATTCTTACATGGCGCTGGTACCGGTGATTCAGCCGCCGATTATGCGGCTTTTGACCACGCGAAAAGAACGCCTCATCCGGATGGAGGAACCCCGACAGGTGACAAAACGGGAAAAGCTGATATTCCCGATCATCGCGGTGCTGCTCTGCTGCTATATCGCGCCGGCCGCGCTGCCGCTTCTTGGCCTTCTGTTTTTTGGCAATCTGTTGAAAGAGGCGGTGGTCACCGAAAGACTCGCTCAGGCGGCGCGGACTTCGATTATCGATACGGTAACCATCCTGCTGGGCATGACGGTGGGTGCCAGCACCCAGGCGGATGTATTTTTAACCGGTAAGTCGATCGGAATATTTGTCCTTGGGGCGCTCTCTTTTTGTGTGGCCACGGCTGCCGGCCTTCTATTTGCAAAATTGCTGAATCTTTTTCTCAAACAAAAAATCAATCCGCTGCTGGGGGCCGCCGGGGTGTCTGCCGTACCGGATTCAGCGCGGGTGGTTCAGATGGTGGGCCAGGCCGAAGACCGTACCAATTTTCTTCTCATGCATGCCATGGCGCCCAATGTGTCGGGCGTGATCGGCTCAGCGGTGGGCGCGGGCATTCTCTGGAGTTTCATGGTCGGCTGATAAGGCGCCCTGTTTTTTGGCAAAATCCGCCATTTTCTCATAGGGATGCACTCCGGCGAGTCGCCACTCACCATGCGCCAGGGTAGGGGCAATCACAATTTCTTCTTGCTTGGCTCTCGACCAGTCGGAAACGACCGATGCGGCGTAGATTTTGGATTCAAGGACGTTTGCGGCTGTTTCTGAACAAAGGCCCAGCGATTCAGCGATATCGGCAAGCACCTCGGTTTTGGCGATATTTCGGTCATGTGCGAAGTTGGCTTTATAGACCGCCATGGCAAACTCGTCGCCGGTTCCCTGGGCGGCCGCCCAGTAGCGCAGTTCCTGGGCCGGCCGGGTGTTAAACATTTTTTCCATATCTCCCAACGGCAGTCCCAGCTCCGCGGCGGTTTTATGGAATTTCCGCCTCATTGCGTCAATATCAATCGATTTTCCCGAAAACAGGTCCTCGAGGCGCACGCCTTCTTCAGGCAGTTCCGGCCGGAGCGGGTAGGCCCGCCAGGTAATGGTAATATCAAATTCAATCTTCAGCTGCTCAATACGGCCCGTATTGAAATAGCACCAGATTCAGTTAAAATCGGAATACAGTTCAAGTTCAATCGGCATATGCAGTTTACTTTCAAAGGAACTTTGGGTTTTAGGTTTTGGGTATTCGGTATTCGGTGTAAAACTAAAGGTTTCAGGTTTCTAAGTAACTTAATCGTACTCAGTCCCGCGCAAGCGGGACGGTACTCGTACTCGTACTCGTACTCGAAAAAATCAAAAGCCGATGACGAGTACGAGTACGAAGTCGAAATGACAGTATTGATTGATTCTGGACATCTACCGAAAAAAAAGGCTTTTTTCAATAGGGCATCCAAACCGCTTTCATACTTCTTGACAGATAACTTATTCCCTGTATTAATAGAACTATGAAAAAGCCAAACCTGTCGTGAGACAGGGACGGAAAGTTACGGGTCTGAAACAGACAGCCGGACTGCCAGGGAATTAATGGCAGCCCGGCTTTTTTTTTACCTGAATGGCGGTTTTTCTCCATTCGTTTGAAACATAGAGGCCTTTCGTATTGTATTTGTTGTTAAATGCCAGGAAAGCAAGGGCATAGAGGCATAGGGGATTCCGCGCCGTTTAACCAGCCTGACCGCGGGAAAATTAATTTTTTACGAAAAGGAGGAGGCATCTATGAAAACAGTGTTTAAAAGCTTTAAAGGGCAATTGATTTTTGGCTTAATTGTGATTCTGTCGCTGCTGGTGATTCCACTCTCACCAGCCCTGGCGCAGGATTCGCAGCCGAAAATCAAAGTGATGACCCGTAACCTCTACCTGGGGGCGGACATTTTCAAGGTCGTTGAAGCCGCCCAGGAAAATCCGGATGATCTGCTG
>DATGCF010000223.1:0-11417 GCA_035312245.1 Desulfosalsimonadaceae bacterium | reverse complement strand
TCGTATAATCCACCGCTTTGGAAAATGCCTGAGCCGGAATGTTTCCCTGAGCCAGAAATGAGGCAAAGGCCGAGGCAAAGGTACAGCCGGTGCCGTGCGTATTGGGGGTGTCATAGCGGGGCCGGCTCTCCGCCGCCTCCTTGATGCGGCCGTTTTTTCGATAAAGCAGGATGTCGGTCGCCGTTGATGCGTCCGTGTGGATGTGCCCGCCTTTCAATACAATCCCGTCCAGATTGTTAAATCGCCCCATCAGCTCACGGCCTGCCGCCAGGATGTCCTCGGCAGGGCCGCCATAGAGTTTTTCCAGTTCAAACCGGTTGGGCGTAATATAGTTCGCTGTCGGGAGGATACCCTTTATCAGGGCCTGCGCCGTATCCTCATCAATCAACTGATAGCCGGTGGTGGAGATCATCACCGGATCGCAGACGACCGTTCGATCGTTTAAAAACGGGGCAATGATCTCGCAGATGTCCCGGCTGGTCAGCATGCCAAGCTTGATGACATCAATGCGGATATCGGATAAAACGGCGTTTAGCTGTTTTTCTACGAATTCCCCCGGCACGGGGAGCGTGCCCGAGACCTCCATGGTGTTCTGGGCGGTCAGGCCCGTGATCACGGCCGCACCATATGCCCCGGTCGTGACAAACACCTTCAGATCCGCCTGAATACCCGCCCCGCCGGATGGATCGGAGCCGGCAATGGATAGAACAGTGGGTATGGACGTTTTATCGCTCATCGGGCATGCCTTTTTTGGGTATAAGAATACCTCAATTTAGGATATAATTAAATTGAAATTTTGGAAAGAAAATCAGGCGATGTCAGGCCGGGAGCGTCGGAAGTGGGCGTGCGAGCAGATAAAAAAGCCTCTGCCGGCTTACCGGCAGAGGCTTTTTTATGATAAAGCTTAGGAATTTAGAATCTTCTTGGCAGATTCATCGTTTGCCTCGGTTACCATGGGAATACCGCTGATATCCGAGGTCTCCTGGTTGCCTGAGTAAAGATCCGCACGCGCGATGTTATCCAGGGAGAATTTCCGGGCGCCGGCCATCAGCTGCTGCAAGCCGCAGGACAATTTATCGGACAGGGTCCAGAAGGCAATCGCCCCATAGGGGATTTTTTGCATTTCATCTTTGCCGACTTTGGCCTGAACGTCATAATAGGAGGCAAAGATCTCTTCCGGCGTATGGCCCAGGTCGCTCACGGTTTTCGGCAGTTTATCCCAGTTGCCGGCCACTTTATCCTTGCGGTCCGGATTCAGTGCGCCTTCAATGTTAGACCCCAGAAAGCCGGGGATCATGATGGCCCGGCCCATGCAGACCAGCTTGGTATATGGGGCGCCCAGGGCAATTGCCTTGAAAATATGATCTTCCAGGGCGAATCCGCCGGCAAAGGAAAGATCCGCCACGTCTTCACCGCGGGCGGCCAGAATGCTGGTATATTCATAGGCTTTGGAGTGGAGATGCAGCGAGGGCACACCCCAGCTCTGCATCATGTTCCATGGACTCATACCGGTGCCCCCGCCGGAGCCGTCAATGGTCAGAAGGTCAAGCTTGGCTTCAGTGGCGAATTTAATGGCCATGGCCAGCTCTTCCATGCCATAGGAGCCGGTTTTTAGAGAAATGCGCTTAAATCCCAGGCTGCGCAGGTAATCCACGCTTTGCATGAAGGATTCGCGGACGGCAGCCACGGTATCCATGTCGGTTCCGCCGAGCCGGCTGTGGCGGGCAAAAGACTTGATGGAGCCATGCTTGAAGGCTTCCTGCACCGATTCTTTGTAAGGATCCGGGTCCACCAGGTAGCCCCGATCTTTCAGGAATTTCGCGTAATCCAGGCTGGTGACCTGGATTTCGCCGCCGATGTCCTTGGCGCCCTGGCCCCATTTGAGCTCAAGGATGCATTTGTTGCCGTATTTTTCCGCGATGTATTCGGCAACACCGTTTCGCGTATCCTCAACGTTCATCTGAACGATAATGGCGCCGTAGCCGTCATTATAACGGAGGTAGGAATCAATCCGGCGATCAAGCTCCGGGGCTTTGGTGATTCTGCCGTTGCTCATCTCGGATTCCCGGTCAACCCCCACCACGTTTTCCCCGATCACCACGGGAATGCCCACGAGGGAGGCACCGATGGCGAATGAATCCCAGTACTTGGCAGCCACAAAGGTGGAGCCCAGGGCCCCGGTCATCAGCGGCATCCGGGCCTTGGTCTTGATTTCCTTGCCGAATTCGGTTTCCAGGCTCACATTGGTAAACAGGCAGTCGTCCGGATCCCTGGAGAGGCCGGATGTCAAGCCGTGGGAGCCATAGGCGTAGCCTTGAATGCGAAGCGAATTATAGGACGCCCCCACATGGCTGGTATTGTTAGCCCCGGCCGTGACAATGCCGAAACTCCTCGGATAAAGCAGTTTACGGCCGACAAGGCTTGACATGAAGGTTTCGCATTTGCCCTGGCAGTCCGCCCGGCAAAGGGTGCACAGGCTTGATTCGGCGGGGTTGCCGCGATTGGTGGTCCCGAGCACATCGTTGTTTTTCGAAAATCGCATGGTTTTCCTCCTTTTGTTATGCTTGCGTATGTTTATTATGTTTTAATTTTAGAATGTTATAGATGATCCGGCGGATGGGTCCATAAGGACAAAAAAAAGCGCCTACTATCCTGCCGGATAGAGACGCCTTCGTCACAAAAAAAGAATTCACACATCCTTGTGCGAATTTCAATAAGACATTTTCTCTACATAAAGTGAAACTTAATGTCAATAAGTTTTATTAAGTATCAATACATGTCCTCCGATAGTAAGATGGCTTCCGCCACTTGGCGTATGGGTTTTCTAGAATCCATGCTTTTTTTCTGGATCCAACGGTAGGCGTCATCAGCGGATAAATCCATCCGCCGCATCAGCACCTCCTTGCTTCGCTCAACAAGCTTCCGGGTTTCCAGCTCTTCCTGGATAACCCGGGTTTTGACCATGAGCTCGGAATTAAAAATGGCCACCGCCGCCTGATTGGCCACTGCCTTAATCAGGTTGACCTCGTTTTCGGTGAAATCATGGTATTCGGAGGTAAAACAGTTTAACACCCCGATCACCTTTTCATCCCGCACCTGCAGCGGCACGCTGGCCAGGGATTTTAGGCCGAGTTTCCGGGCCATTTCCTTTTCTTTGAACCGGGGTTCCTTTAATACATCCGGAATCAGCAAGGGCTGCTGCTGGGCGGCCACATAGCCGACCACCCCCTCGTTGATGGTCAAAACCCGGTCCTGAACATATTCCGGGTCAATGGTCTGGGTGGCCTTGAGCCTTAACTCTTTGGGTTCTTTTTCTTCATCGATCAGCCACAGAGAGCAGATTTCAACGCCCGTGACCTTGGCCGTCACCATGACGATGAGTTTCAGGATATCCTCCAGGTAAAGATCCGAATTAATAGCCCGGCTGATATCCATCAGGGCTTTTAAGTATTTGTCCGTATTTTCAGAAGATTTTAAATCCATAGGCATCTTGCGTTATTAATCGGCTCATTTTTTGAGATGTTTTTTAACATAGGTATAAATCTGCGAGCTGGTGCAGACTTCGTAATATTTTCGGTCCGTGTACCGAAGGAGCCGAAAATCGGTCAGGGAGACTTCCGGTATTCGCGCTTCCCGGATGACCAGGCGCTGATATCGGCCCGCCATGGTAGGGAATTTGCCTGAATAAAGGATGATCGGATCATCCGAAATCTTGGGGATACGGCAGGTCAACCGTTTTAGATGGATTTCCTTAGCCAGTTTATCAAATCCTTTTTGATGCAGTTCAATCCCTTTCACATTATACCGGAGAAGCCCCATGGTGGGCGGCAGCGCATCTCCGGCGCCTTCAGTGGAGGGCTTATACAGGTAGACATTAAACGGCAGTCTTTTTTTGCGGAGCTTTCTCCGCATGGATTTGTGGCACTCGGACAGGCGGTCGGCCGTGTTGATGGCCGGAGAAATCATGATCCGGTTGTCGTTGTCGTAGAAAAACGTGGGGGCATGATCGGAAAAACCGATGCCGATGCCGATATCCAGCATGGGCAGTCGGTTGATTCGGTTTCTCAAATTGTAGCGGCTCACGATCAGCAGAATATTAATGGCCAGGCCGCAGGCCCGGGAAACCGCATACCATTCGCCGGGTTTTTCTTCATGCTCAAAGATCGAAAGAATGATCGCATCGCCTTCGATAAATATTTTTTGGGCCCCATAGAGGGCCAGCACATTATTGACGGGATCAAAAAAGTTCAGACTGAAGCTGGTGGCCGGGTTCTGCTGTTTTTCCTTCATCTGCTCGATGATCGCCGAAGATCCCCGGATATCGGCCTTGATCACCGAATGGTTCTGGATTCGGCTGGCCTCGGCCTCCTGTTCGTGGGGGAGGATAAATTCAAAGAGGGTCTGGTTTTCCCGGGAGAGCCGAATGCTTTTCTCCTCGGTTCGGAGATTGATGCTGTCTGCGGTATCTTTTAGCACCTGATAATTCATCAGGTCCCGGTGGTACCGGGCAAAGTCTGTTAAAAAGCTAATCATATATTTCCGGCGATCCGTTTTAGACGTCCGTTTAATGTGGCGCACGGTTTGATTCAACGGTGCCAGAGAGAAATTCCGGGAATAATATTCCTTGAAGCGGTTTAATTTTCGAACCACCGGCTTGCGGGCCTTGGGAATAACCAGGTATTGGAGGCATTCCTGGGGCGACAGCGGGGGGCAGTATTCCTTAAAAACCGGCTGCATCAGATAAGGGGCCACAATACCTTCGATCATCAGTTCTTTTGAAACGATCCGGTAAAATTGCTTGATCCGATCCTTTTGCGCGCGGGCCCGGGCTTTGAGCTTTTGTCTCTGATTCGGATCGGTTTGGCGGTTTTGGGGCTTTTTCAGCGCCTCCCGGGTTTTAAAAAAGTTAAACAGCAGATCAATATTGGCGACATGTTTGACCATGCCGTCCAATTCCGGCCGATAGGCATCCGTCATATTGGTGATGTCAGGTTTGATCCGGCGGCTTTGGGCCGGCGCTGGGGCGCGGGTGCCGGTAACTTGCAGGGTAGCACTGAAATGCTCGGCCAGAAAATTGATCAGAAGATTAAACAGGGTGTTGTAATTGACCGGATCTTCAATGCGGTGGCCGATCAGCACGTAATTTTCGATCAGAAAAAAACCGTTTATTTGGCCGGTGGACTGAAGGATCGGATTTGAAAATATTTCTTGGGGGATAACGCTTTTTTCACCAAAATTAGAAATTCTGAGTTTGTTCAGTTCATGCTGGACCTCAGTGAAATATTTAAAAATATCTGTTCCCACGCTTCGAATGATCTGGTCCTTGCGCTGAATGACCGTGGAAACCTCTTCCCTTAAGGCAAGGGGCGGCTCCATCCGCTGGGCGAGTTCATGCTTGCGGATGACGGTTTTAAGATGCTGCAGTGTTTCATCAAACTGATGCCCGATCGTCTCGGCCAGCATTTTGACAACAGATACCTGGGCCAGAATATCAATCTGGAGTTCATGGCTGGCTTTGGCCGTATTAATCCCATGCAGGAGGATCTCATGACATAATCGTTTGAATTCCGCGGTTTCATTGTGCCAATGGAATCGGGATTCATTATGGAAGGGCGGGGAGACTTCCCCATAATAAATAATTAATTGGAATATCAGACGATTGGCCATTCGCTGGAAGTCGTGGCTGATATGAACGTCGTGCCGGACATTATCAATCCCCCGACGGAGGCGGTCGATGGAGATTTCAAAATGATATTGCTTTAGTGGAATTTGATGCGCAGGCGGCTGCGGTCTAGTCGGTTTGGCCATGAATGTTTTCCGGGGTACTGTCAGTTAAATGCTTCGGGCATATCCGGTTAATATCATGAAATCGGCTTTATTTATATGATTGGGTCTCCGAGGGAAAGCTGCCGTCCTGAACTTCCCGGACATAAGCTTGTATTCCGGAGATGGCCGACTCTCTCAGGTTGGCATACTGTTTGACGAATTTGGGCAGACGCCCGGTCCGAAGGCCCAAAAGGTCGTGCATGACCAGGACCTGTCCATCGCAGTCGGGGCCCGCGCCGATGCCGATGGTCGGGATATTCAGAGAGTTTGTTATCTTAGCGGATATGGCGGCGGGAATCCCTTCCAGCACCACAGAGAAAGCGCCGGCCGCTTCAACCTCTTTGGCATCGCCCAGCAGTCGGTCCTCATCCCGCTGAACCCGGTATCCGCCCATTTGGTGTACGGATTGGGGGAGAAGGCCGATATGGGCCTGCACCGGAATGCCCACCTCAGTAAGGGCGCGAATAATATGACTGACCGATGCCCCGCCTTCGAGCTTGACCGCTGATGCCCCGGTTTCCTTTAAAAACCGGCCGGCATTGGCGATGGCATCCTGAGTGGAAATCTGATAGGACATAAACGGCATATCCGCCACCACCAGGGCGGTTTCCGCTGCCTTGGTCACCAGGCGCGTGTGGTAGACCATTTCATCCATGGTCACACCCAGAGTATGGGGCTCACCCTGAACCACGTTGCCCAGGGAGTCTCCAACCAGAATTATATGGATGCCCGCCTCATCGGCCATTTTTGCAAATGGATGGTCGTATGCGGTTAATTCGGCGATTTTTTCATTTTTCTCCTTCATTTTAAAAAGCGTCTGGATGGTAATTGCGGAAGCCATAATAACTCCTTTTTAGAAAATATTTCCGGATGTTAATCCGTTGCCCGCAATCCGGAATATATATTGACTCAAGTGGAATATTTAAATATAAATGCCAAATTATACTTAATGCCATTAACTTGAGATTGAAAATCGGCTCGGTTGTCATTTCGAGCGCCAGCGAGAAATCTTATAATTGGATGATTTTTTTTAGATTTCTCGTCACTGTCGTTCCTCGAAATGACAGCGGCGGAAGGCTAAAGTTAATGACATTGAGATTATACTTATTCAAAATGCCCGCCGGCAGTTATAAGCCGTTCGGAATATTATAGTTTATTTAAATATTAATAAAGATTAATTTTTTTTTCAATCCGAAATACCCATGGCGGATTGACCGGCAAGCAGTTATGATTCAGTTAATTCGAGGCGTTAAAGATATTCTGCCGAGTGAAGTTGAGCTGTGGAAGCATATCGAGGAAACCGCGATGATGCTTTTTGAAAGTTTTGGCTTCCGGCAGATACGGGTGCCGATCCTTGAAAAGACCGAGCTTTTTCAGCGGAGTATCGGTGAACACACCGATATTGTGGAAAAGGAGATGTATACGTTTCCGTCAAGCAAAGGCGAACTCATCACCCTGCGCCCGGAGGCCACCGCCTCGGTGGTGCGCGCCTACATCCAGCAGCGGATGTATGCCAAGGATCCGATTCAGAAACTCTATACCATCGGTCCGATGTTTCGCAAGGAGCGGCCGCAAAAGGGCAGATATCGTCAGTTTTATCAGATAAACGCGGAGGTCTTCGGCATTGAGGCGCCATACATCGATGCGCAGCTGATTTACATGCTGACGGTTTTTTTTCATCGGCTGCATATCACCGGCCTTGAGGTTCACTTAAATTCCCTGGGGTGTCCGGCCTGCCGGCCGGCATTCAAGCAGGCGCTCTCGGAAATGCTGACGGCTGAGAGCGAAGCCCTCTGCAGCGACTGCCTCAGGCGCAAAGACACCAATCCCCTTCGCGTGCTGGACTGCAAGGTCCCCGGCTGCCAGGCGGTGGTGAAAAATGCGCCGGCCATAACCGATTATCTGTGCGATGATTGCGCCCGCCATTTTGACACCGTAAAGGCGGCACTGGACCAAATGGCCGTTCCCTATGTGATGGCGCCCCGATTGGTCCGGGGCCTGGATTACTATACGCGCACGGCATTTGAGATTCAGACCGCAGAATTGGGAGCCCAGAATGCGGTGGCCGGAGGCGGCCGGTATGATAATCTCGTGGCGGCCCTGGGCGGGCCGAGCCAGCCGGCTATTGGATTTGCCATCGGCCTGGATCGGCTGGTGGATCTGGCATTGACCAAGACGTCTGTTTCCGAACTGCCGCCGGATATTTTTATAGCGGCCATGGGGGATGCGGCGCAGAAAAAGGCATTTGAGTGGTCCTGCGAACTCGGACGCGAGGGCATTAAAACCGAGATTGATTTTTCAAACCGGAGTTTAAAAGCGCTGATGAAAAGGGCCAACCGCATGAGCGCCGGATATGTGCTTATGGTCGGGGATCAGGAACTTAAAGAGGGCCGCGTTGTTTTACGGAATATGCGGACCAAAGAGCAGACCGAAATCGGGATCAGCGGAATTTTATCCGGCATATTATCTATTTTAACACCTAAACACCTAATACCTAATAAATAAAGGAGAAGTCGCGTGACTGATAAACTGGGAGATATGCGACGAACTCACCATTGCAATCAACTGGGTTCTGAAGATATTGGCACTGAAGTGGTACTCATGGGCTGGGTCCAGCGGAGAAGGGACCACGGCGGCGTCATTTTTATTGATTTGCGGGATCGCGAGGGGATCACCCAGGTTGTTTTCAATCCGGAACGCGAGCCCGCCGTTCACCAAAAGGCCCATGACCTCAGAAGCGAATATGTATTGGGCATCCGGGGAACGGTTGAGGCAAGACCCGAGGGCATGACGAACCCGGAGCTTAAAACCGGGGCGATCGAGGTGATCGTCCATGAGTTAAAAATTCTAAACAAGGCCCAGACGCCGCCGTTTATGGTCGAGGACAGTATCGACGCCTCAGAAAGCGTTCGCCTGCAGAGCCGTCATATCGACCTGCGCCGGCCAAAGCTACAGCGCAATTTGATGATCCGGCACAAGGCGGCTGCGGCTGCAAGGAATTTTCTAAACGATGCGGGCTTTCTGGATATTGAAACCCCGGTGCTGACCCGAAGTACACCCGAGGGGGCCAGGGATTTTCTGGTCCCGAGCCGGCTTCACCCGGGCAATTTTTATGCCCTGCCCCAGTCGCCTCAGCTGTTTAAACAGCTGCTCATGATTTCCGGCTATGACCGGTATTATCAAATCGTCCGGTGCTTCCGGGACGAGGATCTGCGGGCGGACCGGCAGCCGGAGTTTACCCAGATCGACATGGAGATGTCCTTTGTGGGCGAAGAAGATGTGATGCAGGTTTCCGAGGCCATGGTGGCCGACATTTTTGAAGCGGTTTTGGGCAAGCGCCCGGCACTTCCCTTTCACCGCATGACATACAAAGAGGCCCTGGACCGGTATGGACTGGATAAACCGGATCTGCGCTTCGGCCTGGAACTGACCGATATATCAGACATTGTCGTCGGATCCGGATTTAAGGTGTTTGCCGATGCCGTGAAAAAAGGCGGCATGGTCAAGGCCTTAAACTTAAAAGGCGGTGAGTCTTTTACCCGTAAGGAAATCGATGATTTGACCGAATTCGTAAAGGTCTACCGGGCCAAGGGGTTAGCCTACGTGAAGGTCAAGGAAAATGAATGGCAGTCGCCCATTACCAAGTTCTTCACCGATGACGAGCGCCGGCAGATGGCGGAACGCCTGAACATGGAACCCGGGGATCTGGTCTTTTTCGGGGCGGACAAGGCCAAAATCGTCAATGAATCCCTGGGCCATCTGCGAAACCACCTGGCCAGGAAACTCGGGCTGATTGATGACCAGGCCTACAAATTCGTCTGGATCACCCATTTTCCCATGCTTGAATATGATGAGACCGAAAAGCGCTACCAAGCCATGCATCATCCGTTCACCTCGCCGGTGGAGGCTGATTATGGAAAGCTTGAAAGCGATCCCACCCAGGTCCGGTCCCGTGCCTATGATCTGGTGCTAAACGGCTCTGAAATCGGCGGGGGAAGCATCCGTATCCATCAAAAGGATCTGCAGATCAAGGTCATGGAAGCCCTGGGTATGGGTGAATCCGAGTACACCGAGAAATTCGGATTCCTCCTTTCGGCCCTGGACGCGGGCGCCCCGCCCCACGGGGGCATCGCCTTCGGGTTCGATCGGCTGGTGACCATTTTATGCGGGGGCACATCGATCCGCGATGTCATTGCCTTTCCCAAAACGCAGAAAGGCTCCTGTTTGTTGACCAATGCCCCCTCGGATGCCAGCAAACAACAGCTTGATGAGCTGGGGTTAAAGGTGAGTCTGGATTAGACGGCAGGGACTTTATTTTCCAAAAAATGTATTATTTGGCGGTTTTCGCAGCCATCAAATTTTTCTTGACAAAAAATCCCCGAACCAGTTAAAAGGCATTTTTAACTTAACACATATTCCCCAGTAGCTCAGCAGGCAGAGCAGGTGGCTGTTAACCACCGCGTCCGTGGTTCGAATCCGCGCTGGGGAGCCAAATTAGCAAGCCCGGCTTTTTGAATAAGGCCGGGCTTTTTTATGTAAAACCCTCAGTTTCCGTCCTTTCTGTTTGCCTATCCGCCGCTTGCCAGGAGGGTTTGGCCTTGTTTTTCCGCCTTTGCCGCATAGAGCTGTTTATCGGCGTTTTTGAGGAGTTCTTCGGGTTGGATAAAACCGGCGGCGTCCGCTGTTGAAGACAGCCCGTGGCTTAACCGGATACCTAACTCTTCTGTTTCCGTTTTTAGGGGGTTTTCCTTGAGATGCGTCTTAATCCGCTGCATAAGGACCTTGGCTTGGGCGATGGCGGTGTCCGGAAGCAAGAGAACAAACTCGTCTCCGGCAAACCGGGAGACGATATCTTCCTTGCGGCTCATGGATTCAAGGATTTCCGCGACATACCGCAGCGCCTTATCCCCGGTTTCATGGCCATACTGGTCATTAATCTGCTTGAAATCATCCAGGTCGGCAAAGGCCAGGCTCAGGTTTAATCCGTGTCGCTGAGCGCGGCTGAATTCGCGTTGAAATTCGGTTTCAAACGCCCGCCGGTTCAGAAGACCGGTTAATGGATCATGATAGGCAAAAAATTGAAGCCGCTCATGGGCCGTCACATTTGAGAGGCACAGGGATATTTTAACCATTAGCTGCTCGAGCAGAGAGGTGTCCATATCCGGTTCAAATCGGGTTTTTTCCGTATCCCCCTGATTCAGGCTGCCCACGATCTCTCCGTCAATGAAGACCGGTGCAAGGGCGATGGACTGAATGGGGTAAATGTGTTTTTTGGGAAAAAAGCGGCGATAAGGCGTGAGGTCGGTGTTTAACAACAGCGGTTGGGTGAGGGTTTCGAAACTTTTTCTAAATTCGGCTTGATTGATGAAGTTGATCCGCTCCCGAAGGCCGTCTGACGTATCCGCCCATTCAATCATATCCGCCAGCTTACTGTTTTCGATGACCGTCACCCAGACATAGGGAATCCGGAAAATGGCCATCATTTCCGTCAACAGGTTCTCAAAAAAATCCTTTAGGTTCAGGATGGAAAGAATTTTGGATTCCAACAGGTGGAATTTCCGGAGGATCGCCTCATTTTCCTTTAGAAGCTG
>DATGCF010000222.1:0-3677 GCA_035312245.1 Desulfosalsimonadaceae bacterium | reverse complement strand
CCGGTTCGGCGCATCTGCGCCTGGATCGGTGATGCTGGAAAAATTCGGGTTTACGGCCGAAAATATTATCGAAACCGCTCTGGAACTTTTTAAGAAGCGATCAATTTTTTAAGCCGGGACAACTCCTGCCAGTCAAAGGCCGGCTGGCAGGGAAAAATCGCGTTGTTGGTATATATGGGATCTGCCGCCAGATCATAGCGGGCCGCCTTGACGGCCGCCGGCCACATGGCGGTCTGCGGGATCGGGCTGTAATAGGCGAGAATCGGGGTAACTCCTGCCCGTTTGACCATGCGAATGGCCTCTGCCACAGCCGTTAATTCCTGGCCCGGAAGCCCTACTAGCAGATAAGCACCGACCTGGGAAGCATCAAAGCCAGCCTCCCGCAGATAGGCCGCCGCCTGAAAAAACTCCTCTTTTTTGACCTTTTGATCCATTCGGCGCTGATCAAAATCCAGGGTTTCCAGGCCCAGCCGAAGCGTTGCGAACCCGGCCGAAGCCATTAGTTGCGCCGTTTCTTTGGTAATTTCCCGGATATGCACCGCATTGGGCGTGTGAAATCTGATATCCAAACCGGCGCTGATGATCTGCTCAAACAATGGCCTGGCATGCTTTTCCGAATTCACCAGCAGGGCGTCATCATAGAACACAAAATTTTGAACCCCGTAGCTATCATACCAGTACCGGATCTCTTTTACGACATTAGCCGGTGTTCGGGTTATCCGCCGGGGCTGCAAGATCTTTGAAACACAGTAATCGCAAGAAAAAGGGCAGCCCAGGCTTGTCAAAAGCGGGATATAGCCGATGCTGTGCTGCAGATCGAACGCGGGGTAGGGATAGGTATCCAGATCCTGCGGATCAAAATTTCGGGGGACAGCAGCGCCGGTATAGGTTTGACCGATATCCAGAATCTGATCCGCTTTAGCGCCTTCAAACACCGCATCCGCGCCGGTGGCTTGCCTGGCGTGGGCCGGGCACAGGGTGGCATATATGCCGCCCAGCAAAATCGGCACATCCGGAAAAACCGACCGGACATAGGCGATGGTTTCCGCCACGCCAGTGTACCAGTAAGTCATAAGGCTGGTCACCAGGATCAGATCCGGCCTTTCGATTTGCGCCAGATCCTGCCGAAACCATTCCGGACAGATGCCGTACCTGGAGAAATACCGGGGCACATCAGCCAAGCCGGCGGGTTTTGCAATCCGCGCTTTTAAATACGGCCCCCGGCCGTCTCTGGCAGCCGGGTCTGCCGGCTTTGCCCGGGGGTGAAACCGGTCCAGGCAATCCAGGTATGAAACCGAAAATCCGTGGGCTCTCAAGATTCCGGCCAGCCACAGCAGGCCATAGGGCTTGGCCCACACATCATAGGCCGCAAAATCATGTATCCAGGGGTTTATGAGCAGAATATGGTCAGGTTTCAAGAAAGGTCGCCGAATTCATTGTCAAAGTACTGCATGGAGGTCTTTTTGAGCTCCCGGCGGCTAAACAGCATGGTATATTCGGAAATGCCGGTATCCTTTGAAATTTTTCGGGCGATCTGCCGGCATTGGGCCTCATCCTGTGCATGCACCATGGTATAAAGGTTATACGGCCAATCCGGCGCCGGATCACGGCGGTAGCAGTGCGTGACCGCATCATAGCCGGCCACCTGTTCGCCCACCGCATCGATTAAGGATTCATCCACCTGCCAGGCCACCATGGCATTGGCATTGAAGCCGGATTTCTGGTGCCTGAGGGTGGCCCCGAAGCGCCGGATCACCCCCCTTTGATAAAGATCTTTTAATACCGAAAGTACGGTGTCTTCATCAACACCGATCATTTCGGCGATCTCCATATAAGGGCGCCGGGAAACCGGAATATCGCCCTGCAGGGCGGCGATTACCTTTTTTTCCAGATCGTTGGGCATTTGTATATCAGGGTATAGGGTTTAGGGTTTGTGGTATACCTATAGTAAATAAATAGTTTATCAAATGAATGGCGTTATTTCCAGGGTAAAAGAAAGGTATTATCGCTCCGGGAATAGGCGGCGGATGTCCGTTTCATTTGCCTCACAGATGCCCCGCTCCGTGATAAAGGCGGTTACCAGGCGGGCCGGGGTGACATCAAAGGCATAATTGGCTGCCGGGCTGTTTTCCGGCACCAGGAGATAATCTTTATCCCCCGTAAAACCCAGCATGTAGCGGACTTCATCCGGATCACGCGCCTCAATCGGAATATCCGCCACCCCGTCCCGAATGGTCCAGTCGAACGTGGACGAGGGAAGCGCCACATAAAACGGAACATCATTGTCTTTTGCGGCCAGGGCCTTTAAGTAGGTACCGATCTTGTTGGCCACATCGCCGGTGTGTGTGGTCCGGTCTGTCCCCACGATCACCATATCCACAAGCCCGTGCTGCATCAAATGCCCGCCCGCATTATCCGTAATTACGGTATGGGGAACCCCCTGCCGGCCCAATTCCCATGCGGTAAGCCGCGCGCCCTGATTGAGCGGCCGGGTTTCATCCACCCAGACATGAATGTTGATTCCCTGGCTAAACGCTTCATAAATCGGGGCGGTGGCCGTGCCGTATTCAATACAGGCAAGGCTGCCGGCGTTGCAGTGGGTCAGGATATTGACGGGGCCCCCGGATTTTCGGCGGGCGATCGGCTCGATCAGGGTCAGCCCGCAGCGGCCGATGGCCCGGGAGTTTTCCACCTCTTCTTCGGCAATGGCGGCCGCTTCATTGCGGGCGGCATCTACCCGGGCTAAAATGTCTGATTGGGCCAGCACCTTTGTAAGCGCCCGGTCCACCGCCCAGGAAAGATTCACCGCAGTGGGCCGGGCGGACTTGATCCGCTCCGCCTCGCGCTTCAGAAAATCATCATCAACTTCAGCACCCTCCGCGTTTTTAAGGACCACAAAAACCGCGTAAGCCCCGGTCACCCCGATCAGCGGGGCGCCGCGGACGACCATTTCTTTGATGGCATAGATGGCATCATCAACGGTTTTTAATTCCAGAATTTCCAAATGATGCGGCAGCCGCCGCTGGTCGATCACCCGGACCCGATCCAGTTCCTCATCCCGCCATATAGGCCGCATTGCGCATTCATTCATATTTTTGGATAGGTCTCTATGATTGTTCAGCCGCACAGAGCCGAACGGTTAGTTTCGACCGGCCGGGAAGCGCCTTCATATCCTTGTATTGCAGCAAAACCCCGTCCTCCGCCCGGTACCAGTAATACCCATGCCAAATATAGGATAAAAGACCGGTCAGACCCAATCGAATTTTTTTAGCCTGCTCCGTTTGACCATTAATACGGATGGTATCAACAGGTTCTTTTTCCGCCCGCAACTTAACCAGGCGCAGATTATCCGGCCGAATCATCCAGAACTCGATTTCCCCCTTATCGCTTTCAAGAAAACAGCTCAGCGAGTAATAGAGGGATTGAAACCAGGGCAGGTCATTTTTTTTCAATTGCCTATTGATTGTTTCACCAGACACGGTACCCGTGATGGTAATCGTATTGCCGACGCGCTCCGCGCGGATATTCTGTCCCTTTTTGTCAACCCTCCACAACCGGGTATTCCCGCTCTCATCGCAGTGGGCCAGATAATGGGCGTTATCAACCAATGAGGATACCGCAACCCCTTCGGCAATCGGTTTTACCTGAAAAAGCCGATTCCTTATATTATCACCTTG
>DATGCF010000221.1:0-5879 GCA_035312245.1 Desulfosalsimonadaceae bacterium | reverse complement strand
TGCTGCGGCCTATAACAAGTTCCGGCGGATGCTTTCATTTGATATTAGCAGCCAGGTGGGCTATATGGTCATGGGTCTGGCCCTGTTAACGCCGCTGGCCATTACGGGTGCGGTTTTTTATCTCCTGCATCACATGATTGTCAAAGCCAATCTTTTTCTAATCAGCGGTATCGCCCGGAGTGCCGGCGGGTCCTTTGAGCTCACCCGGATCGGGGGCCTTTATCGCCATCGGGGGTTTCTGGCGCTCTTGTTCTTTATCCCGGCGTTTTCTCTGGCCGGGTTTCCGCCCCTTTCCGGTTTCTGGGCCAAGATGGTCCTGATCCGGGCAAGCCTTGAGGTCCAGGCCTATGCGGTGGCCGGAGCCGCGGCCGTCGTGGGTCTGCTCACGGTCTATTCCATGACCAAAATATGGGGCGAGGCCTTCTGGAAGCCTAAACCTCCGTGTGAGCATGAGCCTGTCCGCGCAGGCGGAGAATTCTGGCTGCTTTTGCCGATCACCGTGCTGGCGATCATCACCATGGTCATCGGGCTTGTGCCCGGTCCGTTTTTAGCCCTGGCGGGGCAGGCGGCCCATGAGCTGCTTCATCCGGACATATATGTCAAAGCGGTGCTGGGGGGCGTATGAGCAATCTTTTTTTGTTAAATATTTTTCTGGCCGCCGGCTTCTGTGCGATTCTCGGGCAGATTAACCTGACCGGCTTTTTGGCCGGATTTGCCATCGGCTTTCTGGCCCTTTGGGTCACCCGGCCGCTATACGGGCCGAGCACATATTTTACGCGGGTAGCCAAGATTCTGCGATTGGGCGGCTATTTTATCTGGCAGCTGCTGGTATCCAACTTTCGGGTGCTTTGGGATGTGATCACCCCTAAGCATATCAGCAAGCCCGGTGTGATTGCGGTGCCCTTGGATGCGGAAACCGATTTTGAAATCATGATGGTGGCCAACCTGGTCTCCCTGACCCCGGGCACCCTTAGCCTGGATGTCTCCAATGATCGGAAAACCCTGTATGTACATATGATGTTTTTGGATGATGTGGCGGCCGCGCGCCGCGAGATTAAACAAGGGATTGAAAGACGCGTTCTGGAGGCGATCCGCTGATGGGCATGGAAAGTATGTTCTTAAAAGGCGCAACCGAGATGGCGCTCATTCTTCTGACGTTGGCGATTCTCTTGGCCTTAATTCGGCTGGTAATTGGGCCGGATCCGGCGGACCGGATTGTGGCGCTGGATTTAATCTCCGTTCTGATTGTTGCCTACCTTGGGGCGTTCTCCGTCTATACCGGGGAAAAGGCCTTTCTGGATGTCGCCATTGCCTATGCGCTCATTGCGTTTCTGGGCACTGTGGCGCTGGCCCGGTTCCGGGAGCGCCTGGCGAAAAGAACCGGCAGCGGAAACTCCGAAGAGGAGGGATAGATCATGATTGAAATTATTACCGCATTGTTAATACTCGCCGGCGGCATTTTCGCCTTTGTCGCGTCTGTGGGTATGCTTCGCCTGCCGGATACCATTATTCGCATGCATGCAGCCACCAAAGCCGGCGCACTGGGGTCCGGCCTGATTTTTATTGCGCTGGCCTGCTATTATCTGGAGCTCAGCACCACCCTCCGGGCTCTGGCCGCGGTGTTTTTTCTCCTGCTCACCGCACCGGTGGCCGCCCACCTGATCGGCCGGGCCGCCTACTGCAGCCGGGTAAATTTGTGGCATAAAACCTGGATCGATGAGTTTGCCAATGTCTGTGACTGGTGTGAGGCGTCAGGGGATGGGGAGGGGGCATCCGAGTGCGAAATAGAAGAGAAATGACCCCTGACCACTGAAACTCTACGGGTTGACCAGCTCCCGGTGCCTGAGGTGTTCGCAGATAATCTCAACCGCCTGATCCACCGAGGTTTTGCCCATATCGAGGACCAGATCATAGAGGCGCGCATCATTCCAGTCCTGATTGAAGTACTCCTTGATGTAGGCCTTTAGGTCGGCCTCTTCCTGTTTTACCCTTTTTTCAGCCGCCTTCTGGCTGTATTCGTGTTTTTCAACCAGTTTTTGCGTTTTCAAGGCCGGATCCTTTTTTAGCCGGACATGCAGCGTGTGCGGCTTGTCTTTCAGTATGCACTGGCCGCCCCAGCCGACAATGATGGCGTCTCCGGCCTCGTAAATCTGTTCGACCAGCTCGCGGGTTTTCTCATAATAGGCGCGGTCATCCAGGCACCCGTGTTCCCCGTCCACGACCCGCTGGACAATGGAGCAGGTGTAGCGATCCACAAACCGGAGCAGGGAGGATTTGGATGTCTGAAGAAAGGTCTCAGCTTCGTGCCTGGATAGATTCAACTCTTTGGCGATCTTCGCCAGCAGCTGATCGCCGATATATTCATAGCCGAGCTTGTCTGCCACCCCGGACGCCACCTTTTGAGCCTGCGTTGCGAATTCATTGCTGATTGTAATAACGGCCATTTATGCCTCCACCCGCTTTATGTATCTTCGATTAGGACACCTTGATGTCATCGGTCGTTTCCATACCTCACTGACCCGAGCCATTTCAACAAAAATTCTACCGAACAATCAAATTCTAAATTAACTTAACGTCCCCTTCATGTCCCGTCAAGGCCCTTGCATCAGCGGAAACAAAGAAATCGGGGGACGGAAAAAATTTTTGGGGCGTTGAATAAAGTCAATACCGGCCAAGGGCAGGAGAGGCTGTTGATGAGCCTATGACTAATAATCCCCCCACAAATATCCACATCATTTTGGGATGGGCTGGACTAAAATTAACCTCTAATAATCATTAGAAAAAAAAATATAAAAAATTAGTTTTTTTGTTGACATGAACCTATTTTCCGATATTATGGCGATAAAAGTGGAGTAAAATGGATATAAATGGAGATTCGGGCCATTGTTCCGGGGAAGTTCATATCATACAATTGACAGCAAGGGGCGGATAATCATTCCGGTCAGATTTCGGGAGCCCCTTCAGGAAAAAACCGCCCAAGCCCTCATGATTTCCCGGCTGGACAATGCCCTGTTTGCATATCCCCTTGATGAATGGGAGAAAATTGAAGAGCGAATCCATTCGCTGGCTGAGAAGAGCGAAGCCATGCGCCGTTTCAGGCGGGTTTTTATCGGTGCGGTCCAGCACTGCCCGCTGGACAAGCAGGGTCGGATCTTGATTCCGCCTGAATTAAGAAATTACGGGAAACTCGAAAAAGAAATCGTTCTGGTCGGTGTGCTGGACCACTTCGAAATCTGGTCAAGACAGCGATGGGATGATGAGAATCTCAAGCTGGAAGAAGAGGATATGCAGAATGAGGAGGTACAAAGCGAAATTGCCAAGTTAGGGCTCTAATCTTATGAAATACCGCCATATCCCGGTGATGGTCGAAGAGACCCTCGGCTTTTTGAATTGCAGGCCGGGGCAAATCTGCGTCGACTGCACAGTTGGCGGGGCAGGACATGCGAAGGCCATTATCGAAAAAATCCTGCCGGATGGCCTCCTTATCGGCATCGATCAGGATGCGGATGCGATTGAGGCGGCGTCCAGGGGACTTTCTGATCATCAAAATAATGTTCACCTTTTTCATGACAATTTTGTCAATCTTCCGGAAATTCTAACGCGTTTGCATATCAGCGCCGTGGACGGCATCCTTGCCGACCTGGGGCTGTCCCTGTATCAATTGGAATCCAGCAACCGGGGGTTTTCCTTTCAAGGCGAGGAACCGCTGGACATGCGCATGAATACCGATGATTCCAGCACGGCTGAAGATATTATTAATTCAGCATCACCTGAAACACTAAAATACATTTTTAAAGCCTACGGCGAGGAAAAATGGGCCGGCGCCATTGCAAGAAAAATCGTGGATCGCCGGAAGCGCCAGCGGATCCGAACTAACCGGGAGTTGGTTGAACTGGTCTGTGCGGCCATCCCCGGAAGTGTGGCGGGCAAGCGGAAAATCCACCCGGCCACCAAGGTGTTTATGGCACTGCGAATTGCTGTTAACAGAGAGTTGGAGCGACTGGAGCAGTTTCTTTCAGTTGCCGTCGATGCGCTTAAACCCGGCGGCCGACTCTGCATTTTGTCCTTTCATTCGCTTGAGGATCGCATTGTCAAGCATCGGCTGAAATCACTGGAGAATCCGTGCACTTGCCCGCGGGATTTTCCGCAGTGTGTTTGCGGCAAAAAACCGGTGGTGCGGGTGCTGACCCGCAAAGTCCGGCGGCCGGGCCAAGCCGAAATTGAAAAAAATCCAAAGGCCAGAAGTACTTGTCTGCGGGCGGCGGAAAAACTTTAAGAGCGAAACTGTAAGGAGAACGGGTGGTTTGGGCAGTATTAGTCGAAAAAACGGAAGGGCCGACGCAGGGGTTGGCCTAACCTCTCGGGTGGTCGGAATTTGCCTGTTGCTGCTTTTTATTTTTATTTTTGAATTCTTTTTCCGCACTTGGTGCGGGGTCCAGTGCATACGCACCGGCTATGAAATTACAGACGCCATGGAACGACAGGAAACGCTGCTTGACATGCAAAAGAATTTCGAGATTGAGCTGGCCCGGTTGACCTCGCCCCAGACCCTCGGCCGAATTGCCGAAGCCCGTTTCGGCCTGGTAACCCCTAATCCGGAACAAGTGGTGGTGATGCCATGAACTGGACGGTAACCGGTAAAGACCGTATCAAGCGCCGAAACCGCCGGATTTTAGTCATCGGATGGGTCTTTTCGATCCTGTACCTTATTATCGGTGTAAAGGCCTTCTATGTGCAGGTCTTTCAGGATGCGGATCTCGCCCGGCGCGCTTCCAGTGAATATAGAAAGGATATTAAAAGCAAGGGCAGCCGGGGGACTATCTATGATGTTAACATGAAAGAGCTGGTGGTGAGCACCCGCGTTATATCTGTCGGCGCCCATCCTAAAAGCATGGAGAATCCGGTTTGTCTGGCCGGCCGTATTGCCGAAGACCTGGATGTTTCCGAACGAACTGTGCGCAACCGATTGGCCAAGGACACCGCCTTTGTCTGGTTGGATCGGGAGGCCTCTCCGCTTCAAGCCAAAGCAGTTAAAAGCCTGGATATTTCCGGCTTGGAATTCATTCCTGGATTCTGCCGGGTGTATCCCAATAAACGGTTGGCCGCCCAGGTGCTCGGGTTTGCCGGAGTGGACGGCAACGGCCTGGAAGGGCTGGAATATTCTTATGATGATTATTTGCGGGGCAATCAGCAGCAATGGACCATTGTCAAGGATGCGCTGGGCCGGATTTTTTATCGGGAGGCCGAGGCCCGGTCGAATCAGGCGGGGAAAAACCTGATCCTGACCATTGACAGCAATATTCAGTTTATCGCGGAGCGCGCGATCGAGGCGGCCGTCAAAGAGTATGGGGCCAAATCCGGCATGGCGGTTGTGATGGTGCCGCAAACGGGTGCCATCCGCGCAATTGCCCATTATCCGTCGTTTGATCCGAATTCATTCGGAAAGTATTCGCAGGACAGATGGCGAAACCGGGCGATTACCGATCCTTTCGAGCCAGGCTCAGTCATGAAGGTATTTATGGCGGCCGCCGCCTTGGAGTCGGGCATCTGTTCTCCCTATACCATGATCGACTGTGAGAACGGCAGTTATTACACCGGCGGCCATGTCATCCATGATACCCACCCGCATGAGCGGCTGACCCTGAAGGAAGTGATTCAGTTTTCAAGTAATATCGGAGCGGCCAAAATTGCCGAACGTGTCGGCCCCAAAAGGCTCTATGAGACACTTCGGGCTTTTGGGTTTGGCGAAGAAACCGGCATTGACTGCCCGGGTGAGACATCCGGCCGGCTTCGCCGTTACCAGGGATGGCGAAAAATTGATCACGCTAACATCGCCTTTGGCCAGGGGGTCTCGGTGTCTGCGCTTCAGTTGATTTCAG
>DATGCF010000220.1:0-3910 GCA_035312245.1 Desulfosalsimonadaceae bacterium | reverse complement strand
TCGGTCCCGGGGGGATACTTCCAATTACTTCTCTGGCAGGCGCGGTGGCCTGCCTTACGCAGGTTCGACCACCACGGCAGCCGCAGGGCCGGCCACCGCGCCGACCCTAAATGACTGACACTATTCCGGGATAAAATCCTTTGGCCGCACGGCCTGCAGCGTTATGGCCTCTTCAGGGCATGCCGCCTGGCAAAGCCCGCAGCCCATGCATTTTTCTGCAATTACCTGCATGACCGAATCCTCATTTTCAGGTTCCGCGGCCACGATCGCATTAAACACGCAGCGATCCGCGCAGGTGCCGCAGGCGCTGCATAGCTCCGGATCAATTTCCGCCTGGTACCGGCTGGGGTCAAGGATGTTCAGGCCTTCGGAAATCACGAGCGGCAGCGCCTGGCAGCAGCAGCTGCAGCAGTTGCAGATAAAATGGCCGGCATGCGCTTTGTTCATGGTGACATGCACAAGGCCCTTATCCTCGCAATCCCGCAGGATTTGGAGCGCTTCGTCTTTTTCGATCTCGCGGCCGGTGCCCCGGTCCAGGGTGTATCTGGCGGCATTATCCACCTGAATACAGACTTCTATCGGATTATCACATTTATGAGCAATCAGCCGGCAGGTACACCGCGTGACGGCCACTTTTTCGGCATTTAAAACAATCTTGTCCGCGCTGTCAATATCCAGCACCTGCTGGTTGCCCGCATCCACCGCCTGCTCAACCGGGATGATCCGCGTAAAGGCCTTGGGGAAAAACTGATCCGCCAGGCGCGCAAAATCCGGCCACTCCTCATCCATGAACCGCTGCCAAAGGTCGTGAAACGCCTTGGGCGCCTCCGGCCAGAGAATCGTGGCATCATGGAACTGGATCATGTCCCGGCACATTTTGTATTTCAAATCCCCGCCGCGATAGGATTTAAACGCCACGCCCTTGTGATAAAGCGACTGACAGGCGGCTTCCACATCCGACACGGATCGGCCGGTTTTTTCGGCAAGCGCTTCAGGCGTGCCCGGCATGGCCAAAAGGAGTTCTGCCTCGGACGCGTCTACCACCATCCGGAAAAGCTCCGGGATCAGCTGGGAGCCGGTGAGCATGATCTTGTCGGTTAGCTGTTCGTAAACGTCCTTAGCCATGAGAGACTCCTATGAATGACAAAAAAGAAAACGAAAATCAAAAAAATTTATCGTACTCAGTCCCGCGACTGCGGGACGGTACTCGTACTCGTAATCGTACTCGAAAAATTAAAATGCCGATTACGAGCACGAGTACGAGTACGATTCAAAAGTGAAAGAAGCCATCAATATTCGAGCAACCGTCTGAATCTTAAAAAGTAATCCGCCCCGGACCACAGGGTGATCAACAGGGCCGCCCACAAAACGATTTCGCCGATGATCTGAAAAGGAATGCCGAAATAGGTATAGTGGATCAAGAGCGGGATGATCGCCGCAATCTGGAAACCGGTCTTGAATTTGCCCAGCCAGGAGGCGGATACATCCTCGCCCCGCTCAGTAATGATATTTCTGAGCCCGGTAACCGCAAGTTCCCGGCCGAGGATCAGGCAAATCATCCAGGCCGGCACCCGGTCCAGGGGAATCATCATAATAAAGGCAGTGGATACCAGCAGCTTGTCCGCCAGCGGATCCATAATCTTGCCCAAATTGGACACCAATTGGTACCGCCGGGCTACGTAGCCGTCAAAATAATCCGTAATGGCGGCAACACTGAAAACAAGGGCAGCCAGGGCACTCAGCAGCCGGTTTTCAAACATCAGCATAATGATCAAAAGCGGCATGGCCGCAATGCGAAACAGGGTCAGGCTGTTGGGGTGCCTTATCCACCCGACAATTGAAGATTTACGCTCCATTAATCAATCATCCCGATTTATTGTTTTTCAGAAAATTTATCCCAATCCGCAAGAAACGCCTGGATACCTTTATCCGTCATGGGGTGGGCGGCCAGCTTGTCCAAAACCTTGAACGGAATGGTCGCAATATGCGCGCCCATCATGGCGGCACTTAACACATGAAGCGGGTTTCTCACGCTGGCCACGATCACTTCCGTCTCAAACCCGTAGTTGGTATACATGTTAAGAATCTGCTCAACAAGGGTCATTCCGTCCTGGGAAAGATCATCAAGCCGTCCCACAAAAGGACTCACATAGGTCGCCCCCGCCTTTGCCGCCATTAAGGCCTGAAGCGGGGAAAAGACCAGGGTGACATTGGTATGGATGCCTTCTAAGGACAAAGTCCGGACGGCTTTCATGCCGTCAATGGTCATGGGGATTTTAACCACGATATTATCGTGGATTTTCGCCAGATCACGGGCCTCATTAATCATACCGTCTGCATCCAGGGATATGGCCTCGGCACTGATCGGACCGTCCACAATGTCACAGATTTCCGTGATAATCTCCTTGAAATCCCGGCCTTCCCTGGAAATGAGCGTAGGATTGGTGGTCACCCCATCTACCATGCCCATATTCCTGGCCTCCCGGATTTCATCCACATTTGCCGTATCAATAAAAAACTTCATGAATAGACTCCTTTAAATTTTAATTGGAAAGCGCCGCCATAGAAATGCATTCCTCTTGATGCGCCCCCATTTCATCCAGCAGGCGGCCAACACTTTTTTGAAATATCGGATGCACCCAATCCATGGCAATATCACACAAGGGTTTTAACACAAATCCCCGGTCCTGCATCCGGGGATGCGGGATGATCAACTCCTGAGATTCAATCACCCAGTCATTGTAGAATATAATATCAAAATCAAGCACCCGCGGACCATTTCGGATTCCGCAGTCGCGCCGGCCCAGGTCATGCTCCAGTTTTTTTAGAAACTGCAGCAAATCTCCAGGGACAAGGCCGGTTTTAACCATGACCGCACAATTAACAAACCATGGCTGATCCGCATACCCGACCGGTTCTGTTAAATAAAAATCGGACTGACTGACAAGGGTCAGCTCGCCCGGGGCTTCAAGTGCCGCAATGCCCCGCCGGCTGTTTCCCATTTTATCGCCCATGTTTGATCCGATGGCGATGATGGCGGTATTTGAATGCTTGCTCTGGGATATCATGGATAATTTAATCAATAGTTAATGGTAACAATCGGCGAATCGCCGCCTTCCCGGCCCCTGTTGGTATACGGGGCGACTTTATAGTGATATCTATACCCCTTATCCAATTTTTCCCGGTATGTTCCGTCCGATTGGAGCAGGGTGGATAACGCCTCAACAGCCACCTCATCCACTTTCTGAAAATGGATCGGGCAATGGTAGCAGACATCTTCCTGTTTAATTTTTGCCCGATACACGTAAAACCCGTCCAGTTCGATCCCCTCGGGCGGATCCCAGTCCGGCATGGGCCAGGTAAGGATCAACTGATCGCCTTCCAATTCTTGGGAGAGATCTTCAACCGCCGGCATGTCGAAATGGGCCGGCGGAAGCGGCGGTGCTTTCTTACCGCATGCGGGGGTTAAAAAAAGCGCCCCGATAACCGCAAAAATCAAACACCAGTTTAATCGGGCGCCAGCCCGGTATCTAAAAAACATTTTTGTATTTAAATAAATAACCCGATAGTTTCAATGATTCTTGAAATTATTGCCCCCGGACCGTTTCCCCGGGACCGAGCCTATAACCTAAATTGAGCGTTTCAAATTTTTAAAAGATAATTTTTATATTCTTTTTAAGGTGTTGAAGCATTTTTAGGTTAAAAATTTGAAACCCTCCGGGATTTTCAATTTAGGTATAAATAACTTTAACGGCACTAAGACACTGAGTTTTTCAAACTGTAAGCCTTAAGCTGTGCCGTACCCCCACTTTAAAAAAGGCCGCCACCTGAACCCCCCCTTTAAAAAGGGGGGATTGGGGGGATTTGTATTTGGCAATGATCAAAAATCCCCCTAAATCCCCCTTTGCAA
>DATGCF010000219.1:0-20901 GCA_035312245.1 Desulfosalsimonadaceae bacterium | reverse complement strand
CACGATCCCCAGCCCGCCGGGGCATCGCTTTTCCAGATAGCTGATCGGAAACGGTTTCAATATGTCAAAAAACCGGAAAAGCAAAAAACCGGCCGCCCAAAGGAGCGGCGATGCCGGCAGCGCCACCAGGGCGACCATCATGCCGATCACTTCATCAATGACCACCTGGCTGGGGTCTTTTACCCGGAGGGCGGCTTCAGCCTGATGCGCTATCCATACGGCGCCTGCGGCAAATCCGGCAATCAGAAGCAACCCCGCCGGCAGCGGAAGAAATGAGATCAGCCAATACACGGCGACACCGACAACCGATCCGAAAGTCCCCGGCGCGACCGGCATATAGCCCACATAACCACCGGTGGCCAATGCCAATACCAACTTGCGCGTCAAATCCATGCACCGTTTTTATATGCTGACCGGGCTCATGTCAAGGCATGATGCCCTTGCCAAAAGCGGTTTATTCGGTTTGGCGGCAGACCCGGTCGTAAACATCCCGGATGGGGATATTGTGGGCGGCCGCCGCCGCCTTGCAGGCCTCATATTCCGGTACAATCTGGACGGCGCCGCCTGGTCGTTTGATGCGCTTGGCAGCGATGGGGCCGAACCGGGTATCCACAGTTATGGCATCCCTTTCAAGGATCCGCCGATGGACATCATAATACCTGAGCCCCAGGGTGGTGGTTTCCGTCAAAATCCGTTCAATGACCGCTTCTCGGCATGAAAGCGGGCATAACACCTGAAGCAGCGTCCCCGGCCGCTGCTTTTTCATAAATACCGGCACCATATAAACATCCACGGCCCCCTCCGCCATCAGACGCTCCATAACAAATCCGTAGATTTCCGGATTCATATCATCGATGCAGGTTTCGACGATCACCATGGGGGCGCCCGGCGCGGCCGCCCGGCCCATAACGATCCGCAGGAGATTCGGCATGGCATCAATATCCCGGCTTCCGCCGCCGTATCCCGTGCTATGGATTGTCATGTCCGGCATGGCACCGAATCCCTGGGCCACGGTTTTAATAATGGTGGCGCCTGTGGGGGTCACCAGTTCATAGGGAATATCCGTGCCGTATACCGGGACATCCTTTAATATCGCAACTGTGGCAGGGACGGGCACCGGCAGGGTGCCATGCGCACATGTTACGGAGCCCCGGCCCAGAGGAATTTTTGAGGCAAATACCCGGTCGATCCGCAGATATTCCATACATAAGGCGCATCCGACAATATCCACGATGGCATCCAGGGCGCCAACCTCATGGAAATGCACGTCCTCCTTCGAGCAGCCATGGATGCCGGCCTCGGCGGATGCGAGGCGCTCGAACATTTCCAGACTTCTGGCCTTAACTGCATCCGCCAGTCCGCTGTTTTGGATCATTTTCCGGATGTCCGAATAGTGCCGGGCTTTATGATCCACCGCGGATACAGTGACCTGGCTGCCGGTGATCCCCGATCGAGAAATCGGATCGACAGACAGATCAAATTCAATGGATAAATCGGTTTTCAGGGTCTCCGCCAGCCACTCCGGGGGCACGCCAAGCTCGATAAACGCCCCCAGGGTCATATCCCCGCTGATTCCGGAGAAACAGTCAAAATAGGCAATTCGTTCAGCACTCAATCGGCAGACTCACTGTATTTTTGAATGATTTCAACCAAAAGCTCGGCGCTTTTAACCATGTCGGCCACCCGGATGGACTCCCTTGTGCTGTGGATATCCGTCATACCGGTCCCGATGACACCGGTGACGATGCCGTTTTCAAAGAAAATATTGGCATCTGAGCCCCCGCCGGTTCGCTTGGGAGCAAGCGTGCGCCCCAGGCCGGCCGCCGCCTTTTGGGCGAGCGCCACCACCGGATGATCCTCCGGTATTTGGGTTGAGGGAAACTCCTTATGAACGGAGACCTCAAATTTCGGCAGCACATCGAGCTGATGCTGATTTCTGTAATCGGTCACAACCTTATCAAAGGCGGCCATGATGGTGTCCGTCACCTGCTTAAGCGTATCCTCGCTATGGCTTCTCACCTCGCCTTTTATTCGCACATGCTTGGGCACGATATTGGTTGCCCCCCGGGCCTCGATCACCCCGATATTGCAGGTCGTCTCCGCGTCAATCCGGCCCAGGGAAAGGCCTGCAATCGCCTGGCTGGCCAAGTGAATCGCGTTGATGCCATGCTCCGGATCCGCGCCCGCATGGGCGTCCTTTCCGTACAGGTTGATTTCAAACTGATTGGCTGCCGGCGCCCGGTTAATAATGACATCCGTATCCGACGTATCCAGCGCATACCCGAATGGCGAGGTAATCAGATCAAAGTTCAGATTTTTGGCCCCCAGCAGGCCGATCTCTTCACATATGGTAAAGACCAGTTCAATGGGGGCATGCGCTATCCCTGCTTCATGAATAACCCGCAGCGCTTCAATAATGATGGCGATGGCACTCTTGTCATCTGCGCCCAGAATGGTATCCCCCCGGCTGGTGAAGACGCCGTCATGAAGCTCCGGTTCCACGCCCTTTCCCGGCTGCACCGTATCCATATGCGCGTTTAGCATTAACGGCGGCGCATTCCGGCTGCCCGGAATTCGGATAATGAGATTGCCGGTATCACTGCCGGTTTTCTCCGCCGCGCCATCAACCAGTATCTCCGGATTAAAGGCCGAAAGCATTTCGCAGATGGCATCCGAAATCCGGGCTTCCTCCCTTGAAATACTGTCGATGATGACTAACTTTTTAAATGTTTCGGCAAGCCGCTCTTGATCAATCATATGGGCAGTTCGTCCCCTGCTGAAAAAATATTGACAACAATTACTGATTACTTTTAGGGTAAAAATCAAAAAATTACGGAAGTGCGAAGCTCACTGGTGGGGCTCCCGGACTTCAAATCCGGTGTAGGGCGTTAACACCGTCCTAGGTGGGTTCGATTCCCATGCACTTCCGCCAATTATTTTCTCCGCCTGCGCCAAGACCCGATCAATTGCACAATATATTATAACAGACGACCGGATCCTGTTTATTTTTGACGTAAATATCCCCCCGGCATTCAAAGTTAAAATCACATGCGCTTTTTTGAAATGTTGATTCGCCGATAAGAATCTCGCCGCCATTGGCCATTTCCTCAAGTCTGGCGGCCACGTTGACGCAATCGCCGATAACGGTGTAATCCATTCGGTTCGATGAGCCGATATTACCGATAATGGCAACCCCGGTGTTAATGCCGATACCAACATCAAAAGCCTCCTGGTCCTCCCTCGCCCGGCGGGCCATAAGGGCCCGTGTCGCCTGCTGCATCTCAAGGGCCGTGCGGATGGCATTTTCAGGCGGATTGGCGTCTGATTCCATCAGTCCGAAAACAGCGATCAGCTGATCCCCCACGAACTTATCCAGGAGCCCATTATTTTTAAAAATGATATCCACCATGATACTGAAGTACTGGTTTAGCATCAATACCACGTCATCCGCCTTCATTCGTTCGGCAATCGCCGTAAACGACCGGATATCGGCAAAAAGCACCGTGACCTCTCGCCGTTCGGTTTCCAAAAGGACCCCGTCTTTTAAGTTGATGAGCTTTTCCACCAGGTTGTTGCCTACATACCGGCTTAACCGATTCCGCAGGGCCTCTTCCTGTTTGGTTTTCTGATAGGAAAGGGCCAGATCCCGGGAGTAGACCATCAGCTGGGTGGCCTGCTCCTGGTTTTTCCGCTTCATTTGTTCGAGTTTTTCTATCAAGCTATTAAAATGGCTCGCGATTTCATTTAACTCCCGATCCGCATGAATCCGTATCGGCCCGTTTTTTTCGCCGGCCTGCAGCTGAGATATTTCCTGGGTTAAAAAAAACAACTGGTCAGCCGACCGGCGTAGCAGGGAAAAACCTGAAAGTATGGATATAAGCACCAGGGGAAGAAAAAAAAGAAAGGTATCCGTAAAATTGATTTGATCATTAAAAAACAGATAAACCATCAGCAGATAGGGAATAACCGCCATTAAGGCCAACCCGACGACGATTTTCCCGCCCAGGCTTCTGTATCCGCGGTAACCCAGTTTTAGCCCTTTCATTTTACCCATTCGGTATCACTGCCGTCCATCCGCTCAAAATCAAAGGTCCGATCAAACCGGACGGCCACGCGCAATGATTGATTGACCGCAGGATCTTCATATCCTTCAACCCTTACCACGGTGGCCTCAGACCGGACACACGCCTGGACATCCCGGGTGCCAGCCAGATAGATCATTGTTTCGATTTGCTGCCCCGCATAATACTTCTCCGGCCGCTTGGGGAAAAACATGGCACCGCCGCCGGATATATCCTGCAGTTCCCCCTGATCCGTTTCCTGGCCGGCATCGCTGCCGGGAAACGTCACCAATACATCAAACTCAAGGGGATATCTGCGGAAGGCCCGCTTATTATCGCGCTCAGTTGTCTGGAATACAGAAGGTGTCCGGGTAGGCGTCCGGCGGCGGCGCAAAATACGGTTGAACTGGAGGCGTAGAAAATCTATAAGTCTGTTTCCCATTGGCAAAATCTTGTATCCGCAGGACAAGACAGGGTTTGGAACTTCTTTCGCAAAATACCAATATCGATGTCAAAGGCCCGGCATTAGGTAATCACGCACACCCGACGGACTTCATGAATATCTGTTAGACCTTGAAATAATTTAATAATCCCGTCCTGCATCAGGGTGGTCATCCCCTCCTGTTTGGCCTGATAAAAAAGCTCTTCTGCGCTGGCCTGTTTTTTGATCATCCGCTTGACCTCACTGCTGCCATCCATGAGTTCATGGATACCCATCCGGCCTTTATAACCGGTGCCATTGCACTGCTCGCACCCTACCGGCGAATAAAGCTTTAAATCTGATGAATAGGTAATCCCGAGCTTTTGAAACTCATCCTCTCCATAATCCCTTACCAGTTCATCGAATTCCTCTTTGGATGGGTTATATTCCTTTCGGCAATTCTTACAAAGGCGCCTTAAAAGGCGCTGTGCCAGCACCACCAGAAATGCATCTGAGAAATTAAGGGGATTCAAGCCCATATCCAGAAGCCGGGTGACGGTTTCCGGCGCGCTATTGGTATGAAGGGTGGAAAAAACCAAGTGCCCGGTTAGTGAGGCTTCCACGCCGATGGAGGCGGTTTCATAATCCCGCATCTCACCGACCATAATAACATCCGGGTCAGCCCGAAGAAAAGAGCGCATGATCCGGGCAAAATCAAGCCCGATTTTGTTTTTAACCTCCACCTGCCGAAGACCGAGCTGGGAAATCTCCACCGGATCCTCTGCCGTCCAGATTTTGCGCGCCGGGGTATTAATATGGTGCAGCGCCGAATGCAGCGTGGTGGTTTTACCGGAACCCGTGGGGCCGACGCACAGAATAATCCCATAGGGTTTATTAATGGCCTTTTTAAGCAGCTCGTAGTTTCGATCCGTCAGGCCGAGATCCTCGAGCTGCATGGCGCCGCTGGTGGCCAGAATTCGTAGGACCACATCCTCATAGCCGCCGGCTGTCGGCAGGGTCGCCACACGAAGTTCAAACTCGGGGATTCCCCGGCGCTTGAACTTGATTTTGCCATCCTGGGGCATGCGCCGCTCGGCAATATCGAGATTGGACATAATCTTAATTCTTGACAGCAGCGCGTGGGCAAAGGAATTCGGTACCTCCAAAAAATCCTGGCAGACCCCATCAATACGGAACCGAATCTTGGTTCGCTTGGTCACCGGTGACGGCTCGATATGGATATCCGAGGCATCCTTGCGGTAAGCAGAGATAAGCACCTGATCAACCAGCCGGACGACTTTTCCAGAGCCTTCATCATATGCTTCTTCCGCCTCGTCGTCATCATCGTCGTCCTCTTCAAAGGCGATATCCGGCATGTTATCCAAGGCATCGGCCTCGGCTCCAGAACCCTTCTGCTGGGTCGCATGCGATTTTTTCTCTGAAAAAAAATGATTGATGATGGCCTCGATATCCTCTTTGGTGCCGACGGAGAAGATAAATTTATTGGTATTGAACAGCGCCTTAGCATGATCCAGTTTTCTCAAGTCTTTGGGGTCATCCATCAAAATCTCGATATGCCCCACCTCCCAATGGATGGGCACCCAGAGATCCTGCAGAAGAAAAGGCTTCTTCAGATTACTGATCAACTCATAGGGCACCTCCATCTTGGGATCAAAGGTGCGGAAGGGACAATTGTAATAGGCGGAAAGCGACTTGCCGATATTCTCCTTGGACACCTTGAACTGGTCCATGAGAATGTGTTCCACACTCTTTTTCATTTTTTTGGCCAGCGGCAAAGCCTTTTGCAGCTGGGCGGTTGAAACTATTTCGTTTTTCAGCAGATAGTCATACCGGGATTCAAACCGCCGCTCCGGCTGCACGGATTCGAGCCGCTCCTTGAGCTTGGGATATACCGGGTCGATATTTTTAACCGATTCATAGCATTTGGTGGCGAGTTCCTTATAATCCCGTTGATCCAGTTCGTGGCCCAGCCCAAATTTGATGGCGGCTTCGGTTTTCTGTTCAACCTGACTTTCTTTAACAAGACGCTCCACTTCCTCAAACGCTTCACCCGGCGGATATGCGGAGAGCAAGCAATCCAGGAAATCCTGCAAAAACTCATCAAGCGCAAAGTCTGTCTGGAAAAGCTTCTGATATTCCGAGACCGCCTCTTTATAAAGCCCCAATTCCTTAAAGGCGGTCGCACTGTCAGAGATCTCCGGACCGCTTTCGCCGATGGAAAGGCCGGACTTGATGTGGGTCACCTCTTCGGAGGAGAGCTCGTAGCCCGGATCATCGTCCTCTTCATCGACCTCCTGCTTCAACTCATCAATCTTGTTCTGAATCTCACTGCGCCTGTCCGCATCCGCCGTCGGCAGCTCAGATAAAACTTCCTGGTACAATGCCAGAGCCTCGTCAAACAGCCCATGCGATTCATATGCATCCGCTGTTTTCAGCCTTGATTCGACATCATTGGCTGTCGTTTGAGCATCTCCCATTGTGATGACTCCTTTATATCCCAAAAATCAGAAAGCGCCATTGTATGGCATCTTTTATTCACCTAAATTTTTCTAACGGTAACAAAGTCGGGAGGTTTTGAAAAGCCCAAAGGCTGTTTTCACGATTCTTGAAAGTCTGTAAAAGCTTTTTTTACTGGCAGCAAATGCCCCCGGCGGGTGGCACGGTTCATTCAGTGGTAGGGCATCCATGTACAAGGCATAATTTCCGATCTTGCCCAAGCGGAAGGCAGATCCCTAAAAAATCTTTTTTCGGAGGAGTTGACCGATTCCTTTACCGACTTTTTGTTTTTCAAGGGTTGGCAGCAGGACCTCACAATTTAACCGGACCATGGAGACCGGCGCCTGGTCATCCAGAATTACGAGCAAATAGCCGGCCCCCGCCTTTCGGACATAGAACCGGCCCTCGTCAAACATGATTTCCGCTTCGGTGATACCGGACAATTCATTCACCATGGCGGACCAGTCCACCCCTTTTATTTTTTCCGCATCCGATTGGCAGTCCGTGGTAAATTGCGAAACCGAGACATCCCCTTTTTCTGAGAACACCAAAACGCCATGAACGCCCTCAATACCTAAAACATCTTTGAACATGTCCGCCATTGTTCATTCCCATTTATCCAACTGCTGGGTTACAAGGATATACATCAACTGACCGCCCCAATGATTTTATCCCGCGGGGCATCCGGGTCGATTGAAATAATGGTGGTTTCTTCGCCAGGCATAATCAAATATTGCCCTTCGCCTCCCTTATTGGCATATATCGCGCTCAATTCCCCGAAGCCAAAAATCTCTCCAACCGAAGCGGCAGTGGATACCAATGGTTCCCATTTTGTATCCGAATAAACATCTTTGACGCCCGTATAGCTACCCAGCGAGCCGGTCAAGCGGCGGCGAACCGCCTCGACCGGGGACAGCTCTTCTTCAGGTTGTTGGGCTTCTGCGGGCTGATCCGGGCCGGGGTTTTCGGATGGCACCATTTGGTGGGGGGCACCTTCCCCCTCTTCCGATTCAGTTGCGCTGACCGGCTCATCCAAAACGATCTCATTTTCCTCGGCAGCCGCCTGCCGCGCCTCTTCATTTTCATCCTTAGAGCGCATGGCATCGAGCAAAATGGCCTGCAAATCCCCCTCAATCAGCTTTTCATCAAACACGCAGTCATTTTCAATTGAAACCGAGACGCTTGACCATGAAAGGATTTCATAGGCGGCTGATTTGCCTTGCTGCTCCCCTATCCGGGCATTAAAAAGTTCACCGTTTCGGAAAAACAGCACACCCCCATTATTACCGGCTTTATTCATCACCTGTAATGTACAGGTCTGCTGCTCCATCTCCACCAGCTGGAGGAATGTCTCAAGGGAGACATTATTCAAATTGCCGCCCTCGGCCTTTTTGCGCAGCATTTTATTGATTTCACGGGCAAGGACATCGGACTCAAATGGCTTGGTTAAATATCCGGCGGCCCCGCTTCGAAACACGACATCCTTGGTTTTGGGCCGGTCATACGCGGTAACGATGATAACCGGGATGTCCGGATAACTCCCAAGAATCCGTGACAAGAGGTCAAATCCATCCATTCCGGGCATGCGAAGGTCGGAGACTACCAGCATGATATGTTCACGATTAATTATAGCCAGTGCGGCCTCACCACTGTCCGCAGTTCGAATCATAAAATTTTCTGCGTAATTGGCGAGTTCCTTCTGAATCAGGCTAAGCCATGACTGATCATCATCGACAATCAATACCTTGGGCACCATCTGCTTATTCCTCTATGCGCTCTTTCCGCTGCCGGTTAATGCAAAAAACTTGTCACTGCCCCTAAATTTCAACATCGAAGGCATATATCTCATCAATGTATTCTTTATGCCAGGCGGCCAGATACTTGCGAAAACTTTTGGTAATACCGATTTCTGCGACGATCTCCCGGACGCATTCAACAACCCCCTTAACAAGCTGAGCCTGCGGGACATCCCCGGTATAGAACAGTTGCCCGTTGGCGTATTTGAAATCTGCGGCAAAGGGGTCCAGGAAATCATATTTATCCACTTTTTCCATAAACTTCCGATTGAGCATGGTTTCAAAATCCGCCCGGATTTTCTTATTCGAACGGACCACCTTCTCCAGCAGGGAAAGCAGGCTCTGCAGCATCTGGACGACCCGCTGCTGGTCCTGGTCCGCAGCCGGCTGTTTCCGTTCGGCAGCGGCAGCAGACTTTTTTGGCCTCGGCGTCTCAGGCGACCGATCGGATTTTTTGGCCATACCCCCTTGCGGTCTCGAGGCAATGGCAGCCAAATCCGTTTTCCAGACATTGAAAACTCCGCCATGCTCCCGGCACCGGTTTATCAAATCATCCCTGTACTCCCGGCTCCGATCCACATCCCCCTTTCCTTTGGCGGATGCGCCGCCGATCACCTCGCCGTTGAAGAAAAACAGAAGCCCGCCGCCGTCACTTTCGTTTAATTTCACGTCGATATAGCCGGTAAGCTTCTCATTCTCCATTTTTTTGAGCAGCGCCTCCAGATCGGTAAATTCGGAGCTCAAATCATTATACAGGGATTTTGAGTTGGCCAGATTCGCCCAGTAATAAAGCCGGTCCGCCTGAATCCGGTAGACCGAAACCGAGAAATTGCTGCCCGAAGCCGCCTGAACAATGCGATCAATGGCCGCCTGCCCCTTTATCTGGTTCTTTTTGTCCTTATAAAAACCATTCAGAACATTTTCGTCGTCAAAATACACGACCGCTTCCGCAGTGGGGGCATGAAAATAAATGCCGCCGCTTTCAAGCGCCCCCTGGTAATGTTCCATCAGTTTATCAACTTTCAGGTAATAGCTGTTCAATCCCTCTATTACCGGCTTTTCCTTGGGTATAATGATCATCGCATTTCAACTCCTGCGGTCATGGAATCCGTAAATGGGCATAGACAAAACAAGCAACGCGGAATTTTCCGCGTTGCTTGTTTTCCAAACCATTTTTTCCTGCTTTCAACTGCCTATCGGCGGCGGCGCAACCGCTCGATCGAAAACCTGAGGCTGTCCTGCATTCGGGAAATGGCGTCCGCCAGGTTACCGATCTCGTCTTTTGACTTCACCTCGATTTCCGCTTCCAGATCGCCGACACTGATCCGGTCGGCGGCTTCGGTCAGATATTGAATATTTCGGGTAATCCGGTAGCCGTAAATGGTAATGCAGAGGCCGATGATGATGATGGCGCCGATCAAAATCCCGAAATTGATATTCCGGGTATTTCGAGCCATCTGCATGGCGGTTTCTTCCAGGCTCTCGGTTTTCTGAGTAAACTCATCAATATAGGCGGTGGTCATCAGCAGAAATGGCTTGTCCTCGAGTTGGATCGGAGCAACCGCCATATATTTATCCCGAATTTTACCGTCCGGATCTTTCCAGGAATAAAAGCCCTGGGTTTCCTTGCCGCCTTTTGCGCCCGTCAGCACCTCCCAGAATTTATCAAAATGCGGTCCCAATGCTTTCCGGATCATATCGATATCATCAATCCCGATAATATTGGGATTGGGGTGCGCCCAGATGGTCCAGTCCTGGCCCTTTTCGGGTTCCGGATACTGAATCAGGCAGGAATAGCCGGTTTCTCCAACGCTCTGGA
This sequence comes from Desulfosalsimonadaceae bacterium, assembly GCA_035312245.1. Classification (GTDB taxonomy): domain Bacteria; phylum Desulfobacterota; class Desulfobacteria; order Desulfobacterales; family Desulfosalsimonadaceae; genus M55B175. The sequence continues at coordinate 10,287 of DATGCF010000219.1, read as the reverse complement.
CGGCGATACCGGAAAATTCGGGATCATAATTAAAATCGTCACGCTCCAGATTCAGGTGGTTCCGCAGATAAATCTCGCATTGCAGCCCCACATCCCGAGCCTTCTGCATCAGTTTTTCTTTACCCTCTTCAAGTACCAGACTGGTGCTTTCCTGGGTAATACTGGTCGCCAATCTATTGAGCTGCTGTTGGGAGAAGAATCCGGTGGCAGCGATCAAAACAATCGGGATTACCAGAAACAAAAGCATCATCTTGCCGCGCAAACCAAAAAAACCTGAAGGCCGGGCGGCTGAAACCTCGGCACGGGGTCTTTCCTCCCGCGGCGGGGCGCTTGGCGCCTCCTCAGCCGACTCCCGGGAAGGCTCTTCAGCTGCGCCCATGCCAGCACCTGATCCGCCGCCAAAAGGCTGTGAAGCGGCTGCTTCCTGCTCTTCAATGAGTTTTGACAGATTGGTCACATGACCGCATTCACCGCATCGGACCCGGATATTTTTCCCCTTATACTGCTCCACCTTATCCGGATCGATGTGATAAACTTTCCCGCACTCCTCGCAAATAACCGTCATGACTAGTCCTCCTTATCAAAATTGGCAACCTTATATTGATGCTTCGGCAATTGATTTTTCATGCGACCCGCAAACCGCACTTTCCGGCTTTTCTATGGATTGGTTCTTTAGGTTTCAATCTCCCTCAGCTTTTTGACCATGGCCTGCTGGAAAGCCACCTTTCTTTCTTCCCGAATAATCTGGCGAGCCAACAAATCGACCAGTTCCGCCGCGCGATGCGCGGGAAACCGGGACGGATCCTCACCCATATCATTGATCTCATCTTCAATCACCACATCCGCAATCGGCCCCATGGCCCGGGAGAGTTCATTGGACAGGGTGTTGAAAAAATCCCGCCCCAGGGTGGGCATGGCTTCCCTGGCCACCTCAATGAGACGCAGCTTGTGCAGCTTGTTGAGAATCCCCCGAAGATGCTTCATGTTCACATTCAAGGACCGGGCCACCTGCGCGAGATTCTTGGTCCCATCGAGTTCCATTAAAACCTGGAGCATCTCACTGTCAAGTGACACCTCACCCAGATCAGCGCGTACGGTTCGCTTAAGCACCAGCCTGGATATATCTCCTGAGAATTCTACCATATGTCAGCCTCCGAAGACTCTTTTGGCATCAAGAGTCATCATCATGAAATAATTATTTTATTGGATTCCTGCGCGCCGCTGTCATATTGACAATTTGATCAGGCGCCCATATTCTTGATTAACTGACGCAGAATCCGGAATTCTTCCTGTATCGTCTTTTTGACTTCAGACAGAATATAATCCGCCAGTTCCCGGGATTCTGGAGATAGGCCGGTCGGGACCTCTTCGGGCGCAGCGATTGGAGCAGCCTCGCCAGCCTCCTTGCCTTCCCCTAAGGCCTCGGCGGTACCCTCCTGAGAAAGAATCCGCTGCTTGAAATTTTTGTATTTCTTAACTTCACCGGAAATCAGTTTCTTTTTTTCCGCTTCGCTTAACTCCGGCGAAAGCAGGGCTTTCTCAAATTTTTTATACACCGAAGTGACGAGCTTAATGGAATCCGGATGCGCCCGAGCTTTTCTGGCCTTGATATATTTTCCCAGGGATTCATGGAGCTTTAAAAATAGCAGATAAATGCGGTCATCCTGATACTTTGCCTTTAAGCGCTTGACCTCTTGGAGGAACTCCTTCATGGTTTTATCGGTAATCTCCCAGTCAATGGAGAAAACCAGCGCTTTCAAGTTGTCAATCGGGGTGGCTTCGCCGGACTTGGCTTTTCCCCCGGCCTTTTCGCGACGAGAGGTCTTTTCTTCGCGGGTTTTGCCGGTTGGCGCATCAGAGGTTTCATCGACGGGAGGCTCTTCAGGATCTTCGCCCCCGAACAGCTCGTCTAAGCGGCTGGACACTTCCGCATTCAGGTTTGCATCTTCATCTTTGGCACCCAATGGTTTACCCTCCTGTCGGTAATTATTCGAGTTTTTTCCTTAAAGACGTCACGGTCAGGGCAATGATTTTTTTCATGGTGGCCGCGACATTGTCGCCTTTCACCGCACTCGCCTCGAAATATGGCGCCTTCAATCGGCTGTTTAGATCCTTTTGAAGGGTATCAGTGGATAGGATGGGAATCCCTTCCTCTTCCAGATCCCGCTTGTTGTATTGCATGACCAGGGGAATATTAAAAATATTCTTATTAAAGGTCTCCAGGTTTTCTTTGAGGTTCTGCAGAGACCGAATATTCATCTCCCGCCGCAAATCCATGGAATCGGCGACAAAAACAAGTCCGTCTACCCCCCTTAGCACCAGCCGCCGGGTGGCATTGTATTTAACCTGCCCCGGAACAGTATATAACTGGACTTTAATACTGTGCCCCTTGATTTCGCCGATATCGAACGGTAGAAAGTCGAAAAAAAGGGTGCGGTCGCCATAGGTCTTTACCGTGACCATTTCATTTTGAATGCGCTTCTTGAATTTCTGGTTGATATATTCAAGATTCGTTGTTTTACCGCCTCGGCCTGGACCGTAGTAGACGATTTTGACCTGAACCTCCTTTTTCTTCGGATTAATTAACGCCAAATCGTTTTCCTCCAGAAATATTAAGTTAACAGTTGTGAGAAGCTTTCACTCTATCTTGGCGGTGATACCAACAAAACCCAGGATAATCCTCCCGATACTCGATTTGACAAAGATCTGTTGCAGGCTTTCAGATTAAATCAGTTTTTGAATCCGCTTGACGGCTTCAGCCACTTTCAGCCGCAAAAATCCAAGCGAGACATTTTTATTGAAAATGGTCAAAAGCAGCAAGTCCTCAACCACCTTGCTGAAATGGATGCTTTCCTCTTCGCCCTTGTGGAAAAGCAAAGAGAACTCCTGCTCCCCGATGATATTGGCCATGGCGCTGACTGCCCCATAATTGCCGGCAGCCAGGGCCGCCAGCGAAAACACATCATGATTTTTATCACCACTATCCAGATTGACGATCACATTGCCGGCCAGGTCCATTAAAATAACGCTCTGAACCCCCATATCGATCAGTTCTTCCTGAAGGATGTTCTCGATCGATTCAATCTGCTGTTTGTCAAATTCAATCGTAAAATCCATGAATCCTCACCTCTTAAAATATCAATTAATCCCTACGATTGGCGGCTGGGCTGCCGCTATCCGGGGCATACGCAAGGCTTACGCGCAAATACTCAATCTATTGTTCATTAACGTAAAGCTTCTATAGAATCAAATAAAAAAAATGCCAAATAATTCGGTTTCATTTGGAATTTGACGGCAGCGCCCGGCAAGCCCCCGGGAGGCAGCCTTTCTCACAGAATCTGAGAATTACGTAATTTCGTTTGTTACCATAAACAGGGATTTGGATGCAAGCAGGAATCCTGCGTTTGGCACTGGCTGTCCGCTCTTCAGGGGCGCCGAAACTAACCCCGCCTCTGCTGATCGTCGCCGGAACAGACCTGACCGCTTGTCGACTGTTGGCTTGAATGATGCGTCAGGGCCTTTCAATATTTATTTTTGAAAAATACCAATCCACTAAACTTTCGGCAAGGCCGGTGTACCGTTCCACTCGTAACTCCCGAAGCCGCTGTTTGACGGATTCCGGAACATTTTCCAGAGTGGCAACAAAGGCCTCAATATCGGCTTGCGTCACGGATCGGCCGCGAGTCAAGGTTTTCAGCTTCTCATAGGGCCGATCCTCCTTGTAGATCCGCATCACCGTTTGCATCGCCTCTGCAAGGATCTCGGGATTGGCCGCCATATCCTTTTCCAGTAAGGCCGAATCCACGCTAATCCGATCCAACCCCTTTAGCGTGCTCTTAAAACCGATCAGGAGATAACCGAACACCGCCCCGAAGTTTCGCAACACGGTGCTGTCCGTCAGATCCCGCTGAAACCGGGAGTTTAGCAACTTGACCGCCATGTGCTCCATTAACGAGATGGCCACGCCCATATTGCCCTCACTGTTCTCAAAATCGATGGGGTTGACCTTGTGGGGCATGGTCGAGGAGCCGATCTCACTATCCACGGATTTCTGCTTGAAATAGCCAAGGGAAATATAGCCCCACATATCCCGATTTAAATCGATCACAATGGAAGCGATCCGGATCAGGCAATGGAGGATTTCAGCGATATAGCTGTTGGGGTTGATCTGGGTAGTCAAAAGGATAGGCGTCACCCCGAGGTAGCCGGAAATAAAATCCTGGGAAGCGGCGATCCAGTCGGTATCCGGATAGGCAAACTGATGGGCACAGAAATTGCCGCTTGCGCCGTTCATTTTGGCTTGAATGTAAGCGATCCGGAGATTGCTGTACTCCAACCGCAGGCGCCAGGCGAAATTCACCATTTCCTTTCCCATGGTCGTGGGGGTAGCCGGCTGACCATGGGTTCTGGAGATCATGGGCGTCGTCTTGTAGGTTTCCGCCAGGGATTCGAGCTTCTGAAGGATCTTTACCAGTTCATCCATCAGATACTGCCGGCCGGCCTTAATCATCAGCGCATAGGCCGTATTGTTGATGTCATCCGATGTACAGGCGAAGTGGACCCATTCCTTCAAATCAGAAAGCCCCATCTCGCCGAGGCGGTGCTTAATGTAGTATTCCACTGCCTTGACATCATGATTGGTGATTTTTTCCGTTTCCTTGATCGCCTTGGCTGCGGCCACATCAAAATTCTCGTAAATCCCGCTGATCTTTTTTAATGCGGTCTTATCCGCCGTATCCAGGTTCAAGTCTTTTAACAGAAACCGCAGCCACTGAATCTCCACATACACCCGGTGGCGGATCAGCCCGTATTCGGAAAAAATATCGGTGAGGTCTTTGGTATATTTCAGATATCGGCCGTCAAGGACCGATATGGCCTGAATGTCTTCCATACGTATTCCTTTCTAACGGTGACCCGTCAGCTTCCGGCGTCCTCGCCATGCTGCGGGCCGTAATTGGCTTTCGGCTGAATTTCTTTGATATACTCGGAAAGCCCGCTGACAATGCCTTCGCACAATTCCGACTGATAGGCCGGGTCGGTCAGGCGCCGGCATTCCCGCTGGTTGCTGACAAATGATGTTTCAACCAGGATAGACGGCATCTGGGCCCCCAGCAGCACGTAAAACGGCGCCTGCTTGACGCCTTTATTATTGATTCGCGAATAATTACCGGCCAGGTGACCGCACAGGGAATCCTGCACATAGGTGGCCAGGCGGCTGGATTCGTTAATTTTCGCATTGTTTAACAGATCCTGCAGAATCGAATCCAGTTCGCTGATGTTTTTCCGGGACGTTGAATTCTCGCGGGCGGCCACGGCAATGGCCTCTTCATCCGTGGTAAGGTTTAAAAAATAGGTTTCAATGCCGAAAGCCCGGTGGTTTCTGGCGGCATTGGCGTGCACGGAAATAAATAAATCCGCATTTTCCGTATTGGCGATCGCAGTTCGCTCCTCCAGGGTCAAATACTTATCCGTTTTGCGGGTCATCAGGACCTCACAGCCAATCTGCGTCTCTATCATTTCGGCCAATTTTCTGGAAATCTCGAGTACCACGTCCTTCTCATGCACGCCGCGAAGGTATCCGGGCGCCCCGTAGTCTTTGCCGCCATGGCCCGGATCAATCACGATCCGATTGACCCCCAGGTTCAAGGACTTAACGATCGAATCCTCAGGCGCCACTTTACTGGCAATTTTGGGGGCGGCGCGCTCGCCCCGCACATCAATCACGATCCGGAAGGGATTTTTTAGGGAAAAAATATTGTAATCCTCAAAGGATTTGATATCCACGACCACCCGGACCATATCCTTCCGGTATTGGGCGGCCCGGGCGGCTCTTAAGAGGTTGTCATTGATAGGGATTTTCTTTTCCACGGCCCCCAGCCGGGTATTGTTTAAATCCACATAAAGCCGCTGATAGGGTTTGTTAATGGCCGGGTCCTTTTTCAGCAGGTTGTTCTGAAAGCTGGTTTCCTTGGTCGCGTCCACCACTACCCGGGTATATTCGGCATTGGACCAGTAACGGATACCGGTGACGGTCGCCATTGACGAATGGTCAGAATTATTCGCTTTATCGGCCGACGGATTGCCATCGGTTTCAGACCCCGCGTGGGCAATGGCGTCAGCGATCGCATCCGGCATCTGGTCAAGCTTTGCCTGGGCCTTGCCCCGGTACTCGCTTTCCGGATAGGTATGGGTCAACCGCTCATAGATATCCGCGGCCTTTTCCTTGTCATCCAGGCTGTAGGAATGCGAATAAAGCTCCTCATATAGCCGGGCGGTCATAAACATGGCTGCCGGCGCCCAGGAATCATCCGGATGCGCCTGATAGACGGCCGCAAACCGATCAATGCAGTTTTTCCAGTAAACCCGGTATGCCTGGCGCTCCGGATGTTGACGCAGGTCTTTATAACAGGCTTCGGCCTCAAAATAGGCCTGCTTGGCCGAGGCCTCAGGCTCTGATTTGACCTCCGGCAGCCGGGCCATGGCCTTTTGGGCCCGCACCTTGTATTGGCTGTGCGGATAGGTGGAAATAATTTCGGAAAATATGGATCGGGCGGCCTGGATATCCTTCGGGCTATAGGAATGCTGGTATAATTCGGCGTAGAGTTTGCCGGTCATGTATAAACCGGCCGCCGCCCAGGGCCCATCCGGATTGAGTGCATGAACCTTTTCAAACTTTTCAATGCATTTTTTCCACCGGGCCCGATATTTCTGCCATGCAGGATGATCGGAAAGCTCCTGATAGCAGGCTTCGCCTTTAAAATAGAGCTGCCGGGCGGATTCGCCAAATACCGGTCGGGACAGAGTAAAAAGCACCAGCCCGCAGAGGATGAACATACTGACCGCCGCGCGCCGGCGCAAACATTTGCAATGGGCCATCACCTACCCCGTTTTTTGGCATCACCTGAATGATTGGCGGTTTCTTTTAACATATGCAGATAATTGATGGCATCAATTGGTGTGATGGAGGATACATCAATCTCGCGTAATTTATCAAGTATAACCTGCTCCGGCGGCCGAAAAAGACTAAGCTGCACATAGCCCGCTCCAGAAGACGACTCATCAGATGCCGACTGGGGGGACTCACCCAGCGGATATCCCGTGTTTTCGACATTGGCAAGAATTTTCTTTGAGCGTTTAACCACGGGCTCCGGGATACCGGCCAAGCGCGCCACCTGTATCCCGTAGCTGCGGTTGATGGCCCCGTCAACGAGTTTATGCAGAAAAATAATTTCATCGTTCCATTCTTTCACCGCAATGCTGAAATTTTTAACCCGGGGCTTAATCCGGCCAAGCTCGGTCAGCTCGTGGTAATGGGTGGCAAACAGGGTCTTCACCCCTCTGCCCCGCAAATCATGCAAATGTTCGGCCACAGCCCAGGCAATGCTTAAACCATCATAGGTGCTCGTCCCCCGGCCGATCTCATCCATTACCACCAGGCTTTGGGGGGTGGCATTGTTGATGATATTGGCGGTCTCCTCCATCTCGACGAGAAAGGTGCTTTGCCCTTGGGCCAGGTTATCCAACGCCCCCACCCGGGTAAAAATCCGATCGGTAATCGAAATATTGGCAAAAGCTGCCGGCACAAACGCCCCCATATGGGCCATTAAAACAATTAATGCTACCTGCCGCAGTACCGTGGATTTGCCTGCCATGTTCGGCCCGGTGATAATCATGACCTGATTATCCGTATTATCCATGGTCACGGAATTGGGCACGAACCGCTCACCCGCAATCAACTTTTCCACCACCGGGTGGCGGCCGTCATCAATGGCAATACGGCCCTCATCATTAATTTCCGGCCGCACATATTGGTTCAGATCCGCCATCTCGGCAAAGCTTGTCAGGCAGTCCAGCCTGGCAATAAACCGCGCAGCGGCGGCAATATGGGGATGCCGCCCAACCACCTGCTCCCGAATTTCCTTGAACAGCTCAGCCTCCAGGGCGATTCGTTTTTCCTGGGCGCCCAGCACTTTAGCCTCGAATGTTTTCAGCTCTTCGGTGATATAACGCTCCGCATTGACCAGCGTCTGCTTGCGGATATAATGGTCCGGCACGGATTCCGAGCGACTTTTGGAGACCTCGATATAATAGCCGAACACCTTATTATAGCTGACCTTTAAGGATTGAATGCCGGTGCGCTCGCGCTCCTTTGCGGCCAACTCCGCCAGGTAGGATTTGCCTTCTGTGGAGATCCGGATGAGCTCGTCCAACTCGCTGTTATAGCCGCGCTTGATCATCCCGCCCTCGTTCAAGGCGGGCGGCGGATCCTCAGCTATGGCGGCATCGATCAAATCCGCCGTTTCTGAGAGCGGTGCGGATATGGTCTCATCCCATTGATATAAATGCGCGGTCAGCGCAGTCAAATCCGAAATAACGGCGGGCAGCATTTGAAGCGAACGCTTGAGGGCCAACAGATCTCTGGCATTAGCCTGACCCATGGCGATTTTACTGCCCAGCCGCTCCAAATCCGCGACGGATTTTAGATTTTCGCGAATCGATTTGCGGATGGAAAGCTGATGTTTGACCGCTTCCACCGCATCTAAACGCGTCTGAATCTCTGATGCGTCCTTAAGTGGATACCGAAGCCATTGCCTGAGGCGGCGGCCGCCCATGGCGGTGACGGTAACGTCAATCACCCCCAGAAGCGTACCCTGCCGGGCGCCGGTACGAAGGTTCTTTAACAGTTCAAGATTGCGACAGGAGATATCATCAATAAATAGATATCGATCCAGATGATAGGTCTCAACACCCGTCAGATGGGTAATGGCTTGCTTCTGGGTATCACAAAGGTAGTAAAGGAGGGCACCGGCTGCCGCCACCCCGGCTGCCGCCGATTCACAGCCAAACCCTTCGAGGCTTTTGGTGCGAAACTGCTCTATTAAACGGCTGCGGGCGGTTTTAAAATCAAACACCGCATCCTCAAGAAACGTCAGCGCCGTATCCTCAAAATGCTGAAACACGGTGGCATAAGCGCTGTTTTCCCGGGCAGACTCGGGCACAACAATTTCGCTCGGAGCAATACGGCGGGCTTCCTCCATAACCGTATCGGCATCTGCGGACTCCGCCAGCCGAAAACTGCCGGTGGAAATGTCCAGACTGGCGATGCCGTTTATCCGTTCCCCAAACCACAGAGCAATGACAAAATTATTGGTTTTCTCATCCAGGAGGCTGTCATTGACCACCATCCCCGGGGTGACCACCCTTACCACATCCCGTTTGACCAGCCCCTTGGCCTCTGCGGGGTCCTCCGTCTGATCACAGATGGCCACTTTGTACCCTTTTTCAATCAATCGCCCGATGTAGCCTTCAACCGCCTTGACCGGGACCCCGCACATGGGGACGGATTCCTCTTCGTGCTTGTTTCTCGCTGTCAGCGTGATCTCAAGCTCCCGGGCGGCCACCTTGGCGTCATCAAAAAACATCTCATAAAAATCCCCCATGCGGTAAAACAGGATGTAATCCGCGTACTGGTCCTTAATCGCCAGGTACTGCCTGATCATGGGGGTCATCTTGGGTGTTGCCGTGGCCGCTGTTTGGTTGTGCAAGGATTATTCCTGATCCTGCTGACTGGCGGAGGCCGGCGGCTCCGCGGTTATCGGGGCCTCGGTCGAGGCCACAGAAGACGGCGGGGATGATTTGCCCAGCTGGGATTCCAGTTCAGCCACCTTTTTACGCTCCAGCGTCAACTCCTCATTCAACTGCCGGACCATCTTTCGGGTCCGGAATCGATGGGCGAGACCGAAAAAATAGGATATCAGGAGCCCGGCAAGAAAGAGGGCCAACATCATCACGCCGATGCTTAACTCAATGCTGTATTGCTGAATCCAAAGATTGACCGTAATTGTCTGCTGAATCATCAAAAATTTCAGATTCTGATAAACCACCAGGGCGACTAAGCCCAAAATAATCAACCATAAGAGCAGCTTAATTTTCTTCATGTGTATCCCCCTTAATCGGTGAGGTCATCATATACCATATACCCGGCCAGTAATATTTAATGCAATAGGTTATCAGAGCCCGGCGTGCAGACCCAAACATCCGGCGTAAGGTTCTAAACTGACTTTTTTTTCAAAAAAACTCAACCGTTTTTTCATTCGCGGACTCGGCGGGGGCCAAAGATTTATCAATTATTTTCCATGGGTTAAAGGTACAACCGAGGTATTGCCCCAGACGCCGATCCGATTGCCTGCGATCACCACAATGGCCGAGATGCCTGCTATCTCCCGGCCAAAAACAATAGCCCGATCGATGTCATCGGCCGAGGCCACCCGATTGCCAATGGCAGTT
>DATGCF010000218.1:0-13125 GCA_035312245.1 Desulfosalsimonadaceae bacterium | reverse complement strand
CGCCCGAATGGCACCGGGGTCTTTTTTATTTTCCCGTGCCGCTTCTTTTGACATTTAGCAGCCGTCTATCTACTGCAAATTCCTATGAAATGTTGACAAATCGGTTGTAAACCTATATGGATAATATGAATTCACGTCTACAAACCGTTTTGACTTGGCGTCCGGAACCGATTTTATGCCCTCTCAAGATTCAAACGCATCGCTGACCCGGAAAATAAAGGACCTCGAGGAAGAAAACCGGCGGCTCGAAAGCCAATTATACCATTACCAGCAGAATGAGGAACGGTTCCAGCGGCTTTTAAACAGCACGGAGGAAGGTTATTTTGAAGTCAATCTCGCCGGGGACATGATGTTTTTCAATGATGCGGTGTGCGAGATATTCGGCTATTCCCGCGAGGAGTTAAAGGGGAAGAACAACCGGGAATACACTGCTCCGGAAACCGCCGGCCGCATGTATCAAATCTTTAATCAGGTCTTTCAAACCGGCAAACCCGCTGAGATTACGGATTACGAAATCATCCGGAAAAATGGCGAGCATCGCTTCCTGGAGCTATCCACCTATCTGATATATGATGAGAACGGCCGAGCGGCCGGATTCGGGGGCGTGGGCCGGGATGTGACGGAACGGAAAAAAAATGAAATCTCCTTAAGGGAAAGTGATGAACGGTTCCGGCGCTTGCAGGAAGCGACCTTCGGCGGTATCTGCATCCATGACCAGGGGAGAATTATTGATTGCAACAAGGAGCTCGCCCGGATGACCGGTTATAGCCAGGATGAGCTGATCGGCATGGACGGGCGCAAGCTGGCCGCCCCGGAATGGCGGGAAACCCTGCAGAAAAAGATCGTGTCCACCGATGAGAACCAATATGATCTGGTCGGCCTGGCAAAGGATGGCCTGCGGATTCCATTGGAAATCCGCAGCAAGACCATCCCCTACCATGGAAAAACCGTCCGCGTGGCGGAATTCAGGGATATCAGCGACCGGAAAAAATACGAGGAGGCCTTGCGTAAAAGCCGGGTTAGATACCGGGAGCTATATAAAGAGGCCCATCAGGCCGAGGAACTTTATCAGTCGCTTCTGGATTCTTCGCCGGATGCCATTGTTTTGCTGGATGCCGAGCAATCCGTTCAATACATCAATTCCGCATTCACCCAGCTATTCGGCTGGACCCAGGATTCACTCAAAAATAAGGCCACTCCCTATATTCCCCATCCCCAGAAAAACTGGTTTAAAGAGTTCATCCATGAGCTGCTTGAAGAAGGCGCGCCGGTCCGGGGCCTCGAAAGTCAGATTTTGACACGGCACGGCCGGTTTTTGGATGTCAGTATCAGTGCCGCCCGCTATCTGGACTATAAGGGATATCCGGCCGGAGCTTTGATTATTTTCAGGGATATTACCGAAGCCAAGCGGTATCAATGGCATATGTATCAGGCGCAGAAAATGGAATCCATCGGCACCATGGCCGGCGGCATCGCCCATGATTTTAACAATTTGTTGATGGGCATCCAGGGCCGGCTCTCCCTTATCATGATGCAGATGAATAGCGGCGGCATGACTTACGGCCATTTAAAAGATATCGAGGATTACAGCGTCCGGGCGGCGGAGTTGACCCAGCAGCTGCTTGAATTCTCCAGAGCGGAAAACGTTGAAGCCACGCCCACGGATATCAATGAACTGGTGCATACGCAAGCCCAGCTCTTCGGCCGCACGCGCAAGGAATTGACCATCCATGAGGATTTTGCCGGGGATTTATGGGCAGCAGAAGTTAACCCCCGGCAGGTTGATCAGGTGCTCTTGAATATTTTTGTCAATGCCGCCCATGCCATGCCCGATGGCGGGGATTTATATGTCAAAACCCTAAATGAAGTGCTCTCCTCGGACCGCACCCAACCCTATGATGCGGAACCCGGTAATTATGTAAAAATTTCTATTACAGATACTGGCGTGGGAATGGACCCGGTTATTCAGCGGCGGGTCTTTGAGCCGTTTTTTACCACCAAGGAAAGAGGGCGGGGCACCGGCCTGGGCCTTGCCTCCGCCTACAGCATTATTAAAAATCATGGCGGGTTTATTACTATCTATAGCGTAAAGGGGAAGGGCTCAACCTTTAATATCTACCTGCCGGCTTCCGTCCGGGAATCAGAGGCAAAAGCGGCCGCCAGCCAGGAGCTTGTCTCGGGTGCCGGCACGATATTGCTTGTCGATGATGAGGAGATGATCATTGAGGTGGGCGAAGAAATGCTCCGCACGCTTGGCTATGACGTGCTGATCGCCCGCCGGGGAAGCGAGGCGGTTGAAATTTTGGAAAATGATCCGAAATCCGTCCATATGGTGATCCTCGATCTGATCATGCCGGAGATGAACGGCAGTGAAACTTTTGATCGGCTAAGATCCGTAAAGCCGGACGTCAAGGTTTTGCTTTCCAGCGGCTACAGCTTAAACGGCCAGGCTGATGAGGTGATGCAGCGGGGGTGCAATGGTTTCATCCAAAAGCCGTTTAATCTTGTCGAACTTTCCCAAAAATTATATAATATTATTAATGAAGCCAACTGACCGTTTCGGGCCATACAGAAAAGCTCGATATTAATATGCTTGCACACATCCGCGGGGCGCTGACCCTTCTCTCCTACATTATTTTCACAGCCATCATTTTTATCGTCCTCTTGTTTGTGGCCATTTTAAAGCTCATTATTCCGATAAAGCCTTTCCGCGATATCTGCAGCCGGGTTTTGGACAGCCTTGCGAGCACCGGCTGGGTCTTCTGCGCCAACACGACCCACCGGTTTTTGACCCGGACCGTATTTGATGTCCGCGGCCTGGAGGAAGTCAGAGTAAACTCCTGGTGTCTGCTGCTTTCCAATCATCAGACCTGGGTGGACATACTGGTCCTGATCCGGGTGTTTTTCCGCAGGGTACCGCCGTATAAATTTTTTATCAAAAAGGAACTGCTCTGGCTGCCCATGATGGGCCTTTCATTTTGGGCGCTGGATTTTCCGATCATGAAGCGTTATTCCAAGGATTTCATTGAAAAACATCCCCACCTCAAAGGCCAGGATCTGGAAGCCACGCGCAGGGCCTGCGAAAAATTTAGGACCCAGCCGGTTACCATTATGAATTTTGCGGAAGGAACCCGGTTTACCCATGCCAAGCATAAAAAACAGCAGTCCCCCTATAGACATATGCTGAAACCGAGGGCCGGCGGCACAGCTTTAGTGCTGTATGCCATGGGGGAGGTGCTGGAGCAGATTGTGGATGTCACCATCGTCTATCCGCATGGCGTTCCCGGGCTTTGGGCGTATTTTTGCGGCCGCACGCCGGAAATTATCGTTGATATCCGCCGGATGCGGGTCCCCCCGAACTTGATCGGCAATTATTTCACGGATCCGGATTTCAAGGACCATTTTCAGCAATGGATAAATGACGTGTGGGCGGACAAAGATACCCTTATTGATGCTTATCTGGCCGAACACGGCCCTGCTTCCGGTGATTCAGTTAAATCCTGACTCGCTGCTTTTCACCGGGTTGACAAAAATTATCGGTAGGCGCTGGGGACAAATGCAAATGAAGCGAAACCCCAAGAAAATGGCGATATGAAACCGGATCCTCAAGAATTTCCCCGCCGTTTCACAATTTTTTTTCAAACCCATCATTGTCACGGAAAGGTCTTTGCCGATGGAAGGTGAACAGAAGAAAAATTTTGTTTTGGACACCAATGTTATTCTGCATGACAGTTCCTGCATCCACCACTTTCAAGAGCACAACGTCGTGATTCCCATTTCCGTTTTAGAGGAGCTGGATCAATTTAAAAAGGGAAATGAAACGCTTAATTTTCATGCCCGGGAGTTTTTGCGGGCTTTGGACGCATTGAGCGGGGACAAGCTATTTAACGGCGGGGTCCGGATAGGCCCGGTTGCCGGGAAAATCTCCGTAAAACTGGAGCAGGAGTTTCATACGGATCTCTCGCTTAATTTTCCCAGTCACAAGCATGATCATCGTATTTTAAACACCGCCTACTACCTGGCCAAGGAGAAACCGGGCACCGCCGTTATTCTGGTGACCAAAGATGTCAACCTGCGCATGAAAGCCAAGGCCATGGGACTGATGGCTCAGGATTACACCTCCGATCATGTGCGGGATATTAATGCCCTGTATACCGGCAAACGGGTGGCTGACTCGATTCCACGGGAGTTTATCGACCAGTTGTATCAAAAACCCTATGAGATCGAATCCACGGATCTGGATATCTCTCCCCCGCTTATTTCCAATGAATACCTGATCCTGCGCAATAACAAGAAGTCCGCCCTGGCCCGTTATGATCCGGCCCTGGAGATGCTGCGGCGGGTGGACAAGAAATCCGCTTATAACATTACCCCGCGCAATGCCGAGCAGACCTTCGCGCTAAACGCGCTCCTTGACCCGAATATCCATTTAGTTAGCATAACCGGAAAAGCCGGCACCGGGAAAACCCTTTTGGCCCTGGCCGCCGCCCTTGAAACCAAACGGTTTTATCGGCAGATTTTCATGGCCCGGCCGGTGGTGCCGCTAAGCAACCGGGACATGGGCTACCTTCCGGGCGACATTCCCGCCAAACTCGACCCCTACATGCAGCCGTTATATGACAATTTGTCAGTTATCCAGAATCAATTCTCTGAAAATGAGCCCTCTCACCGCCGGATAACTGAAATGCTCGAGGCGCACAAACTCGTCATTGCCCCGCTTTCCTACATACGGGGCAGAAGCCTGGTCAAAATCTTCTTTATTGTCGACGAGGCCCAGAATTTAACCCCGCATGAAATCAAAACCATTATCACCCGCTGCGGGGAAGGGACCAAGATCGTATTTACGGGTGATATTTTTCAGATCGATCATCCCTATTTAGACACGCTGTCCAACGGGCTTAGCTACTTGATCGAGAAAATGCAGGGCCATAAAATCTATGCGCATATATCCCTGGAAAAAGGGGAACGGTCCGAATTGGCTGAATTAGCCAGTGATCTGCTTTAAAAAAGCCATAGCCGGATATTTTTTCATTATTTGGACAGACCTCAAGGTGTTGGGTTTGCGATTATCGATGAATTGCTGACGTACAGCTTTTTAATGTGCTCCTTGGTTTTGCCCAAGCAGTTAAGACCTTCGGTGAAAGTCCACTGCTATTGAGGCGCTGCAGCGAAGCAGTGGCAGGCACACTCCACGCGTTTGATTTGAAACATAAAGATAAGTCATATTAACCCCGACAAAGTAGCACTTGACGGGGTTTTTTGCTCGTGTCATAAAAAATATAAAAGGCCGAACTATTTGAAAAAATAGGGCGGAAAGTCACGGGCCTAATAGGCACTGTTAACTCTTTCAAACTCAAAGGTAGCCGGACTGCCATTACTGAATGGTGATTCGGCTTTTTTAATGCTCTTCCTCCTTTGATGAAAAGCTTCAAAAAATTCCGCGCTTCCTGCCCAAAGTATTGACAGAGGAGATCCTTGAGACCCTAAAAAAAGAAAAAGCCTGGACCTTAACTACAGTCTTCGACACCAAGTTCCCCGGAACGACTCAGAGCCAGTTTGGCCATGATCGGTCCGATCAGCTCATGGAGCACCGTGGCACCGATAACAATTCCGATAAAGGTGTCTGCTACGGGGGCAAATTCGGGTTTGCCCCGGATCATCAGCGCCAGTCCGATGACTATACCCCCTTGGGGAAGCAGCCCAAAGGCCGTGTAACGCCGGACTTTTTGAGATGCACCGGAAAGTGTTGCCCCCACAAAAGTACCGGCAAACTTCCCGGCTGCCCTGAAAATGACAAATAAACCGACAAGGCTGACAACTCCCGCAGAAAGGGCGGCGAAATTGAGATGCATGGCGCTGATGGTAAAAAACAGCACAAAAATCAGTTCCTCGGTGTAGCGCTCAAGCATTTGGAAAATCTGCTCCTGGTATCTGCAAAAATTGGTCACCACCACCCCCATGGCCATTGTGGCAAGCAATTCGTCCAAACCCAGCATGCCTGCTACGCCAAAGCATGTCGCGAGCATGCCGAAAACCAGCACGATCATTGCGCTTTCGGTTTCACGCTGAAACAGGACAACACAGCTTTTTAATAGCCAGCCAAAAATTGTCCCGAGCATAATTCCGCCTGCCACAGACAGGAAAGGCTCGAGCACGGCGGATTTTACAGAGAGGGTGTCTCCCATGAAAATACCTGCCACCGCGATGGCAATGCTGTAGTTGATAATACCAAGGGCGTCATCAAGTGCGGCAATCCCCATAATGCTTGCGCTCACATCACCTTTGGCCTTGTATTCATGAGCTACGGCCAAAGTAGCGGTGGGGTCAGTTGGCGAGGCCGTGGCTCCCAAAAGTATGCATAACGGCAGCAGCATGGCGTATTCATGTCCGGAAAAGCGAAATCCCAGCAAATAGGTAGCTGCAAAAACCCCGAATATCACAACAACAAATGCCAATTCCGCTTCGAGCAGGGCAATGGAAATGATTCCCTTTCCCAGTCGTTTTAACCTGGAGATCAGTAGGGTGCCGCCCACGGAAAAGCTAATAAAAGCAAGAGCGATATCCGTGATACCGCCGGTATGATGCACAAAATCCACTGGAATCCATCCGGTCAGGCGGGGATTTAACACAATGCCGGCCGCAATATATCCCGTAATCTTTGGCAGCCTTACCAACCGGGCTGTCTCGCCCATTGCCAAACCGACCATGATGATCAAGCCCACGACCAGTGCACTCTCCATTGATTGCCTCCGGCTGAAAATGCTTTAAAAACTGTAAAATAACTATAATTTATTAAAATGGTTGGATAAAACAATAAATCATTTTTATTCGCTGCTGCTTTGCTGAAGCGGTAGAAAGTAAAATTCGACCAGTAATACCCGTATAATGCAGGCAGCCGGCACCGCAGCGATCATTCCGGTGATACCTAAAGGCGAGCCCAATATAAGGGCCAACATAACAGCAATAGGATGGAGCGCAGCCCCCTTTCCCAGAATTTTGGGCTGTAATACCATCCCCTCGATAGCCTGGATAACAATAAAAATGCCGGTCACGAGCAGAAACCCGATAATTTTAGTCTCCCAGGCGCCGGCACTGAAAAGAACAATGACAAGTGCCGGCGTCACACCCATTATCGGTCCAAAATATGGGATAATTCCGCAGATTCCGGCTGCCGTCCCGATTAGCAGTGAGAATTTGGTAAGTGCGGCAAAGCCCAAAAATCCAATTAAAAACAAGCCTAAGGCAAACATCAGGCCCACCATGAGGGCTACCGTCAGCTGGCCTCGTAAAAAGCCCCCCAGTGCTGTATCCATTTTTTTTAAAATATCCGCTGCCTGCTTCCTGTATTTGAGCGGGATAGAGTTAATAACAAACGGTTGGACCCGGTCTTTGTCCAGAAGCAGATAAAAATTGAAGATGGCTACAAAAGCCAGAAATGCGCCGAACCCGATGACTGCACCAACGGCCTGAAAAAGGCCCATGGAAATTTGCCCCACCGCAGACAGCCCCTCGCTGGTTGCTTTTTTAAGGACAGGAAGGCTTCCGACAATTTGTTCGTAGTCAATATGGGTATTCCTGAGTTTGGTTTCAATTGTTCTGACCAGGTTGGGATCGATATCCACATAAGCGCTTTTGGCAATCGCTGCCATAAGCTTAGGCAGGGTTGTTTGAAGTGTTTTTACCAATTCGACAAGTTGGCTTAAAATAACAGGCAGCATCACGGCAATAACCGTGAAAAAAATCAAAAGGAGCAGAAAAAAAACCAGGAGTGTGCCAGCCATACGGCCAAGTCGCAGTTTTAGTTGAATAAAATCGACCAACGGAGAAATGATATAAGCCAGAATTAAGGCCAGGATAAAGGGAGAGAAGAGATCGAATAATATGGCAAAAGGTTTTTGCAGTAAGCCAAAGGCATGGAATCCAAGAATGACGATGCCCAGAATGCCCAGGATATAAATTACTGTTTTTAGACGGTAATCTTCGAATTGCCAGTCATTCATGATTGCAGATCCATCTCCTGCAGGTACTGAAGCAGCATATCGTCCTTATTAAGGATAGCATCCAATCTTACTCGGAGGCCGATTCGAGACAAGAAGTCCTTGAAATTTAAATAATAACTTTACCCGCGGGGTGTGTCAATTTTCATCTATCCCCCATTGCCGGAAAGCAGAAGATATGTGACGGCCCCGAGATAAAGCACCATTATCAGAAAGCCCTCAAATCCGATATTAGCGATTCCCCGTTTTTCGCGTCGCAGCATGCCAAGCAGCAGAATAGCGGTCATGAGGATTGTAAGGGCAATAAAGAATACCTGCTGGTTTGAGATCGCATGATAGATTGATCCATTGCGGTAAGCGATATCGGCTACTGCTGCGAACAAAGTATCAAAAGCATTGCCCCCGATAATTCCGCCTATGGCCAGTGTATACGCACCCAGTCTCACTGCGGCAAGCGTT
The DNA here is from genome assembly GCA_035312245.1 of Desulfosalsimonadaceae bacterium. Classification (GTDB taxonomy): domain Bacteria; phylum Desulfobacterota; class Desulfobacteria; order Desulfobacterales; family Desulfosalsimonadaceae; genus M55B175. The sequence continues at coordinate 4,669 of DATGCF010000218.1, read as the reverse complement.
GTCACAAGCTCCGGCAGGGAAGTCACCACGGCAGTAAGGATTGCCCCAACGGCGGATTCCGACAGTCCCGTTTGCCAGGAAATCGCCATGCCGGTCTGGGCCACCAGCCAGCCGGAGATACCAACAATGCCAGCAATTATGGCAAGTCCCAGAAGAAGACGGGGTAGATTTTCCTGCTGTGCGCTCGCCGCAGCTTTGTCCTGCCGGGTCTCGGCGGTCAATCGGGGAAGCCACATGGGACTGCTGCGTGACTTTGAAATCATCCGCAAGCCGTAGATATAAATTAAAAAAATCAAAGGCGTCGCCGGGCTGATGGACCACAGGCTGAAATCCGGAGTAGCCGTTGCTGCAAGGGTGATGGATAAAAGCACGACCAACAAAACCCCTTGCATCAGATTACTTAAAGAAGCTGCCGCATGTTCCAGATTCGCTTGTTGATAAACCAAATCCGCAATGACAAGGAACAGCGTTTGGACCGCAATTCCGCCGATAGCGTTGCTGACAGCCAACTCTGCAGCGCCTTGCCAGGCAGCGGTCACCGAGGTAACGATACCGGCCAGGGATGTCACCGCCCCTAAAAAAAGGGCGCCTGTAATCGCTTCTCCCATACCTGTGCGGTCCGCAAGACGGTCCGCTATGTTGGACAAGCGCCAGCCCCCGAGTACAATGAAAATTGCTGCCGCAAAAAATATCCCTGCAGTTACAGGCAGGGAAAAGGTCTGAAAATAAAACGCCATATATGTTAATATATTTTGATCTGGAAATTTCGCAAGGCGACGGTATTCGAGACCCTAAGACCAGACTTTTTACATGTGATAATCCGGTTTGTCTTACTGGTGTTTCAAAAAAGCTGAGTGTCGAAAAACCTGTGATTTACCTGCCTGGACCCGGAGATATTTACCAAGCAGTTTTATGAACCAGTCATTGACATTTTAGGCGCAGGACTGACCGGAATGATATTCGGACATTAATATCAGCGGAAACAGGACCGAATCCCACCGAATCAGATGGCCGGGGAAATTGACCGCTTTTTTGAATCTATTCCAAATGACAGCCGTTATCATATTGAGCTAAGAACCCCGGTTTATTTGAGTTTGCCTGTCTTTGAAGGCTTTGATCCGTTTTTATCTGTATTGCAGAGTGATTATTCGGGATCGGCCAGCATGTAAAAGAATCGCTGCACGAATCTGCCGCAGACCACGTCCGGCAGAATGAATTCCGGGACGGATTGATTATTATGGTTTGGGCCGATGAAAGTTTCCAGGATCTCCCGGGAGATGCTTTGGAGTCCTTCAGCCTGGTCATCCGGGACTTGCGGATAAGAGCGGTCAAACATCCGGCATTGGGCCGGCCGAAACGAATACAAGAGGCAGCGGCCCTCGTGTAAAAGCGGGCAGGGCAGGCCTTTATCGGGTGCCTCTTCATCGATAACCGCCGGGATCTCTTCGCCCTCTGCCGGGATGGCGCACTGTATACATTCCTGCCGTAGTTCCCGGGTGAGTTCGGTGTTTAAGGAAAACTGCAGATACACCGCTTCAGCCAGAGATAGGCGCACCGTTTGATAGCAGCACCGGCTGTGCTCTTTCCCGCAGCGGGGCGTTGCTTCAGAAACATCCGCATCGATTTTTTCCAGAATCCGGCTTACCTGATCAAAATAGGGCTTTAATTCAACCTTAAACTGCGGGATCAGGGCGGGTTCGGCGATATTTAAGGGGGCTTCCTTTTTTCCGTATTTGTGGAGAAATCGTTTCTGCGGATGCTCGGTGGGCTGGGAACGGATGCCGCGCATTTTTTTCTTGGCGCTCTTGCTGTCCAATCCTTTTCGCAGCAGGTAAGAGTAAACCACCGTGCCGGTTCGGCCGATACCGTGGCGGCAGTGGATGAGGACCTTTTTGCCCAGGTAAATCGCTTCGTCCAGCCAATCCAGCGCTTTTTCGAGTTCATTTACCTCAGGCAGGCCCGCATCCATTATGGGTAAATAATAGACTTCAAACCCCTGCTCCTGTTCGAATTTCGCCAGCTCTTCGATTTCCAGGCACAGGTTCATAATGGCCTTTATCCCCTGATTTTTGATGCTGTCGAGTTCTTCGTAGGACATGGGCGCATGGCCCACCGCCAGCTGTGGGGTGACCCAGGTCAGGGGGTAGACCGGATCATGGGTTTTCTTGAACAGGGAAAAAATCATAGGCTTCCTGTATCATGGTTTTTGCCATTGATTGGACATGTGCCTCGTTTTTAAGCCGCATGTCAAGAAGGACCGTTTTTCCGAGAACAATGCCCAGCCGGCCTAAATTGGTGCCTGTCTCTTCTGAGGAGCGGCGGTCAAAGGCGGCTTCCAGCAGATCGGCAGCCGTATGCACGGAAAACAAGAAATGCTCTAAAACGGTTTGAATCAGTCGAACCCTGAAAAAGCGCTGCTCTTCATTGCCGCCGCCGCCTTTGAAGCTGAAGTGGATATAGTTCTGCTCCGCTTCCGGGCTTTGAATGGCATCGAGTACGGCAAAATGGTAGCCAAACCGGAGCAGGGCATGCAGGTATTCCTTGTCCACGATAGCATAGCTGCTGAACTGGGTTGATTTCTCAACGTTTATAAAATCAGCCGTACTTTTGGCATACGCCATCCAGTCATAGTGCAGCACCGCGCTGTCCCATTTGACCGCCGGCGAGGCAAGGCCGGCGAAAAGCTGGTGCATGGGCCGGCTTTTAACATCTTTAAGATAAATTTCCTTGCCGGATTTACCCTCTGAAGTGAGCCCCTGAGACACGTCCAGCACATGCATGACCAGCGGCAGGCCGGAATTGAGCCGCTTGGCGCCGTAACTGTCTATTCCCCGCCGGCCGACGAGTGAGAACATTTCCCGCACCCCGGCTTCATGCACATATCGGACAATATCATGCAGACTCTTGCAGCATTCCACGGAAAACGCTTCAGCCTCCGGATTTTCTAAACTTAGCGGGGAGATGTGGGCGAGGGCTTCGGATAGTTTTTTCCGGACGGGTGTGTCGGGTTCATTCTGTGCCGGCTTCAAAGGCTTTTCATCGAAAAGATGGCCTTTTAATATAACCCCCTGATTGCTGTCCAGGCTGACGGTTTGTCCGTTATCCAGATTCCCGGCCTTGTCCACATTGCAGATCACCGGAATACCCGATTCTCTGGCGACAGAGGCAAAATGGCACGCCGGGCTGCCGTGTTCCGCGATCACGCCCCGGACTTTGTTTAAAGCAAGGGTAAGTTCCGGCGGCAGTTCCCGGGTCACCAATATGGTCTGCTCAGGAATTTCAGAAACTTTTCCGGGGTCTTTTAAATGATAAATCCGGCCGGACACCTGCCCGGAGCTGACCCACTGGCCGCGCGCGAGAATCATATCTTCAGGATATTCAGATCGGATTTCCGGTTGAACGGCGGACATTCTTAAGGGGCGGGATTGAACAATAAAAATCCGGTTTTCCTGATCTATCAGCCATTCCACATCCTGGGGGGTGCCGAAAATCGCTGCCAGGTCCTGTCCGATTAAAAACAAGTCCCTCAGGATTTCCGGCGGCAGGAGGCTGGATGCATCCGTGGACAGAAGCTGCTGCTGGTTAACGTCAAACTGGGCCCAGCCCTGGTAGGCGGCACCGGCAGCCAGTTTCTCCCCTGAGCCGGCGACCATGTACAAGACGGAGAGATCCGGCGCATTTTGATCCCGGGTATAGAGGATGCCGCTGACTGCGGCCGGGATGGTCGGCATCACGAGCACCGCCATCGGGGTCATGGCGTCGGTAAATCCCTGGCTCATCCGGTAGTAGATCGCATGGGCGCTGTATTTGCTCGCCAGCACCTGCTTGTAAGCTGAAAACCAATCATCCGGGGCGACATTTAACCGGCTTTCAAACTGCCCGGCAAAAGAGGCCTGAATGTCCTCGCCAACAGCGCTGCTGCGAATCGCCAGCGCGGCTTTTTCAATGCCAAGCTGGTGCAGCCCGTTTTGGAATTCTTTTTCCAATTCTTTGGGCAATTCGGCACCAAAAATCGCTTTTTGAATCGTTTGGCTGACTGTCGGCAGATCATTCAGATTTTCCGGGCTGAGACGGCTCAGCTCTCCCTGAATAAAGGATAAAAGGTCATTGGCAGTCAGCACCTGGTGGAAGGCCCGGGTGGTGATCACCAAGCCCTGGGGCACTGGCAGATTGTGGGCGGTAATAAGTGAGGCAATGGTGCTTGCTTTTCCGCCGGCCAGATCCTCCGAGAGTTCTATGTTCAGGGGCAGCACATAGGGCGGATCGGTTTCCGGCGCCTCTTCCATCAAGGCCAGGCAGGCGTAGAAGGCATATTTGCGGTGATAGTTCCGCAGCAGGGCATATTTGACCGGATTAAATGCGGTGATGGCATCGATTAATCCTTGAACCTCATCATCCAGCGCCTGACATAAGTGCTTAATGTATTCCAGGTCACAGACCAGATGCTTCTGTTGGATTTCCTCCAGCCGGGAAATCAGTTCCAGGGCAGTGCGGTCGCCCCGGCGCAGGCGCTGGAAAAAAGCATATTTTTTTCGGATCAATTGGCCGGGAAAAAAGACTTTGAAGAACCAATTCTCAACGGCATGTATGATTTGGGAGCGGACCTGCTGTCCCTTGGAAAGAGGCCGCTGCCCGGCGGCCGATTCTCTGGCCCGTCTCCGCATTACTC
>DATGCF010000217.1:0-4015 GCA_035312245.1 Desulfosalsimonadaceae bacterium | reverse complement strand
TGATGTCTGCCCATGGTGATCAAAAAACTTTAAATGTGCCGTTCAGCGGCGCTTACTGGGTAATTCCCGATTCGTTTCTGGCCGGCTGCCACCCCTGCTTCTATGCCGCAGATGATTGCACTGAGCTTCTGTCCCGAATCGTTGATTCCGGGATCCGCCATTTTATTGATCTGACCGAAGCCGAAGAGTGGATTCCGGGCATAAGCGTATTGGCGGATTATTCATCCAAGCTCACCGAAATATCCGAGGTATTAAATTTAGAGATTCGGTATTCCCGAAAGCCCATCATCGACCGGTCCATCCCCATGCGAAACGGCATGGTCCGGATCCTTGATCTTATTGATGAGTCTGTCGAAAACGGCCTCCCGGTTTATGTGCACTGTATGGGCGGTATCGGCAGAACTGGCACGGTGGTGGGGTGCTATCTCGCCCGGCACGACTATGCCGCCGGCTATGATGCGATTACCCGTATTGCGGAGCTAAGAAACCGGATCGATTTTATCGACCTGCCGTCTCCGGAAAGCCGGTCGCAGGTTGAAATGGTCGTATCCTGGCAAAAAGGAGAGTAAAAAGGAGGACGTCATGGAACCGGTCAATATGGTCTATATGACCGCCGGCAGCAAGGATGAGGCCTTTGCCTTGGGCAAGGAACTGGTGGCCAATAAACTGGCGGCGTGTGTCAATGTCATCGACAATATGCAATCCATTTTTGAATGGGAGGGCGAAGTCCAGCATGATACAGAGGTCGTGCTGATCGCCAAAACCACTGCCACCCGAACGCCGGAACTGATTGAAATGGTTCAAAACAAGCATAGCTATGACTGCCCCTGCGTTGTCTGCCTGCCGGTCAGCAACGGCAATCCGGCGTTTCTGGAATGGATCGGTGAGTCGGTCTCCCCGGCTTAAAGGACTGATCGTACTATGAGTACGCGTACGAATCAGAAGGGCGGATAAGCGATAGCGCATCCGCCAAATGTTTCGAGTTCACGGTTCACAGTTCACAGTTCACGGTTCACGGTTCACAGTTCAAGGTTCAACATTATACAAACTTAGTGCCTCAGTGCCTTTTTTACCGAAGCCACCAAAATTGATCTTGCCAAATAAAATTGAAGGTCCTATATTTATTGTTTTGAGCTTATGCTTATATTAAAAAAGCCAATAGTTTTATAAGATACTGATTATTGACGGCCAAATCGGATTTTTGGGGGGGAAGCCGTCAAGTGGTGTTTTTAAAAGGAGGAAACAACCCATGTCAACAAATGCAGTCATCATCGGTGCGGTTGCCGTCGGTTCCAAGGCGGCCTGCCGATTTAAGCGACTCAAACCGGATGCCAATGTCACCCTGATCGATGCGGATGAATATATTTCCTATGGTGGCTGCGGTATTCCATACTATATCTCCGGCGACGTCAGTGACGAAAATCAGCTGCGCTCAACCAGCTTTCACATGGTACGGGATGAAAAATTCTTTAAAGAAGACAAGGGCGTTGATGCCATGCCCGGCACCCGGGCACTTAAAATTGACAGAGAGAACAAGACGGTCCGGATCCGCAAAAAAGACGGGACCGAAGCGGACATGGCCTATGACAAGCTGGTTTTAGGTACCGGCACCCGGCCGAAAAAGCTCAATATATCCGGTCTGGGCTTAAAGAACATATACCGGGTCGGCAATCTCCATGACGCCATGCAGATCAAGGAGATGATCGTCTCCGGCCAGGCGGAAAAAGCCGTGGTCATCGGCGGCGGCTTCATCGGTCTGGAAATGGCGGAAGCCTTATCAGATATGTGGGAAATTGAAACTTCGGTGGTGGAATACTGTGATCAGATCATGCCGGGATTTGTTAGTGGCAACCTGGCTAGGATGGCGCAGAATCGGATGGAAGAGAACGGTATCACCTTTTATCTGTCCGAGTCCGTGGAAGCGATCGAGGGCGAGGAAAAAGTTGAAGCCGTAAAGACGGATAAGCGCACCATCGAGGCGGATCTGGTGGTTATGGCCGTCGGCATTGAACCCAACACGGATTTGGCCAAGGATGCCGGGCTTGAGGTCTCGCCGCAGGGCTTTCTGGTGGTCAATGACAGGCTTCAGACGTCGGATCCGGATATCTATGCAGGCGGGGACTGTGTGCAGATTCCGCATTTAATTACGGGGAAACCGGGATTTTTTCCTTTGGGCTCCATGGCCAACCGCGAGGGACGGGTCATCGGTACCAATATGGCCGGCGGCAGCAAACGATTCCAGGGGGGTGTCGGCAGTTTTGTGGTCAAGCTTTTTGACGGCGCCCTGGCCGGGGCCGGCATCACCATTGAAACCGCACTTAAAGAGGGGTTTGATGCGGGCAGCGTCCAGGTGGCCCAGTTTGACCGGGCGCATTTTTATCCGGAAAAGGAAATTATCTATCTGGAGCTGGTATTTGATAAACAGACACGCCGCGTTTTGGGCATCCAGGGATTCGGCAATGTTGAAAGCGGTATGTTCGCCCGGGTCAACGCCATAGCGACCATCCTTCAATACAATCCCACAGTGGATGATATCAGCAACCTGGAATTGGCCTACTCCCCGCCGTTTGCCTCTGCCATGGATATTGTCAATGCGGTGGGCAATGCGGCCGAAAACTTCATTGAAGGCCGATTCAAGCCGCTTAATCCGGATGAATTCACGGAATGCTGGCTGGATGGCGACAAAAACGGCTGCATGTTCCTGGACTGCCGGGCCAAGGCGGATGCCGAGCCGTTCGAGGAGAAATTCCCCGATGTCTGGAAGAGCATTCCCCATGATGAGCTGCGCCGTCGGATGGATGAGGTCCCAAAGGACAAGAAGCTGATCCTGGTATGCAACACCGGCGTACGATCGTATGAAGCCCAACTCGATCTGGCGGCCGAGGGCATCGAGGATACGGTTAGCGTCGCCCCCGGCATCGCCGGCCTCAAAGAGTGCGGCATGAAATTCTAAAATTCACAACGTCTTACTCTTACTCTTCATCCCCAAAGATATCATTAAAACCCCGCCCCCTAAAAAGGGCGGGGTTTCTATTTGCGGAAATATGGACCGTGTAGGTTATAGTGGCAAACGGGGAAGGTTTTAGCCTTCCTGTTGAACTACAGCCGCCGGCTTCTGCGCCAGCAGGCAGGCCCAGCCGTGAAAATGGGGCCGGCCGTGGGAGTGATCCGGTTCCACAGTTTCATAATAGGTGATTATTGAAAAATCTTTAAAAACGGCTTTCAGTTCCTCTTTAGCAAAGTAATGGGCAATGCCGGCGGCCGTATCGCTGACATCAGAGAAGACCTGATCATCCCTGCCGCGTTTTTTTAATTTGTAGCCGGGATCGGAGACGGTGAAAACATTGGCATACAGAATCCCGCCCGGCTTAAGCGCCGATTTAATGCCGTTTATCGCTAGCCGACGCAGATTACTCTCCAGGTGGTCCAGAATGGTGGCGGCCACAATAATATTGGTCGAGGCCGGGGCAAACTCAAACTCGGCAATATCCGCGGTTTGCGTGGTTATCGGCAGATTTTCCGCTTCAGCCATTTTTTCAAGCTTTTCAATGCCGGTACGGGAGCGGTCCACGCCGAGCACACGGCATCCCCTTTTTGCCAGGTAAAGAGCGTAACGCCCCTCGCCGCAGCCCAGATCGATGGCTGTCTGTCCGGATAGGTCCTTGTTTTGAAAATACTCAGAGAATTCCGGCCTCACGTCCAGGCCGTAGTAGCAGTCCCTGCCACTGTATACCGAGTTGAAGGTCCGTTTCCGCATGGAATCCATATTTGATTTCCCCTGATCCTGTGTTATGAATCGCATTAAATTTAAAACATAACACAATACGGCGCTTTTTGCTACCACGACGATTAAATACTCAGGGCTAATTTGTTTTGTATCCAAATCGAAATCGCTATCGGGATCGGGATCGAAAAAAATATGACCCTTGGACACGAAAAACTGGACGTCTATCGCCTTTCAATAGGCTACGTTGCATGGGTTTACGAGAAGGCCGACAGCCTGAACGGAGTCCAT
>DATGCF010000216.1:0-5035 GCA_035312245.1 Desulfosalsimonadaceae bacterium | reverse complement strand
TAACAGGCTCCTTATTGCGGTATTTGCTGACCCGGTTCATGGAGCAGATGATTTTATTGGGCGCCTGGCTCATGTTAAATCCTTATAAGGGTTAAAAGTTTGCCGTTGGATCGCGGTTTGCCAGTAACTAATCTTACTCAGTCCCGCACGAGCGGGGCGGTTCTCGTACTCGTACTCGAAAATTTAAAACCCGATTACGATTACGAGTAGGCGCAAGAGTACGAATCAAAAATTAATTTCAGCAAAATACCGCTGCAAGTGTATAAACGGCTTTTTGTATTAATCGGAAATAAAAGATCTCTGCCTGCATTGTCAAGCGATATACAGGTATCGATTTAGCCTTGAACAAAAGCGAAAGAAAACGTATGTAAGCCCTATGAAAAATCCAGTACAGCGCATTGCCGCCATTCATGATTTGTCCGGCTTCGGCCGGGCTTCGCTCACTGTGGTGATCCCAATCCTCTCCACCATGGGTATCCAGGTCTGCCCCCTGCCCACAGCGGTCCTGTCCACCCACAGCAAATTTTCCGACTATTATTTTGTGGACCTAACCGAGCATATGCCGGCCATGATCGCTCACTGGCAGCGACTGGAAGTTGAATTCGACGCTATATACAGCGGATTTCTGGGCTCGCACCGCCAGGTCGCCATTGTTACCGATTTCATCGAACACTTTCGAAAGCCGGATCAGTTGGTGGTCGTCGATCCAGTGCTGGGCGATGACGGATCTATTTACGGACCGCTGGGGACCGATATGGTGGCGGAAATGCGCGCGCTGATCACCCATGCTAATGTGATCACCCCTAACATGACAGAAGTTGCCCTGCTTTTGGAAGAGCCCTATAACCCTGATCCCGGCATTCAAAAAATCAAGGACTGGGCCCGTCGCTTGGCGGAAAAAGGCCCGGAAATCGTGATCATCACGTCTGTCCCAGAGGCTGAAAGGGGCAAAACGACCTCTGTCGTGGCCTTTAACAGCCGGCACCAGCGCTTCTGGAAGGTCCTGTGCGACTATCTGCCGGCCGATTATCCGGGAACCGGCGACGCCTTTGCCAGCGTGGTGGTGGGCTGCCTGCTGCAGGGCGACAGCCTGCCCATTGCCCTGGATCGGGCCGTACAGTTTATCTCACTGGGCGTGCGGGCCACATTTGGCCACACCTATGATACCCGCCAGGGGATTCTTTTGGAGCGGGTGCTCGGCAACCTCCGGGCCAGCGTGCAGATCAGCAGCTATGAAATACTGGATTAATGCCGTTTAAGAGGTGATCCCATGACACTTTACCACGTGTTCATCTGGCTGCTGCGAGCGTTCAGCTATCTCTATTTTGTAGAAATACGGGCCCTCAATCCGGAGCGCATCCCCGAATCCGGCCCGGTCATATTAGCGGCCAATCATCCGACTTCTGTACTCGATGCCATCCTGCTGGCTACGCAGACCCGACGCCAGATTCATTTCCTGGCGAAAAGCGGTTTGTTCAGAAATCGGGTGATTGCATTTCTGCTGCATCGGCTGGGGGCCATTCCTGTCTATCGGGCCCATGAAGTGGAAGCCTATGAGACGAAAAATGTGGAGGTCTTCGAGGAGGTCTACAGGCTGTTTGAACACGGCGGCTGCCTGGGGCTTTTTCCCGAAGGGGAAAATTCGCCTGCGGGCAAAGTCACAGAACTCCGGACAGGAGGCGCACGAATGGCCTTGGGGGCAGAGGCCCGGAATGGGTACCAGCTTGGCCTGACCATTGTTCCTGTGGGGCTTAATTTCGAACACCGGGAACTCTTTATGTCAGCCGTGCTGCTGCGGTTTGGCCCGCCCCTCCGGGTGGCGGATTACGAAGAACTGAACAGGCAAGATCCGTCAGCAGCCGTACGGCAGCTGACCTCAGACCTCCAGAATTTGCTGCGCCATCAGGCAATCCATGTAGAGGATGGTCAGGTTAAAAAGCTGGCCGATGATTTAGCCGAGGCACTCGGCTACCAGCTGTCGCCGCTTGCAATGGATGAGCAGGCAAAGGCCGAAAGTGGCGCAAGCCCCCCATCCCGGCTGAAACGCTGGCTATGGCGGCTCTTAGACTGGTACCGGCCGGATACGGGGGATGCTGCGGATCGTTTTGAAACCCGCATGCAGGATCGTAAAAACTTGACAGCCATTCTGGCCCGGGCCATGCCTGATGACCCGGACGCGGTTTCGGCCCTGCGGCGTCAGGTGGATCGCTACCAGGACCATTTAGCCCAAACCCGACGCAGCCAAACCCTGAAAAGATCAATAGGTACGCCGGTGCGCCAGCGGCTGATCCGCCTGCGGATGACCATCTATGCGGCCCTTATGGCACCCGTAGCCCTCTTTGGACTGGTTCATAATTTCGTGCCCTACCTGTTAACCCGCTACTTGCCGCGTTTCACCAGCGACGAGGCCATCCGTGCCTTTGCCTATTTCGGGGTGGGGTTTCTGGCGTTTGGCTTAGCCTATGCCGCTTTCGGCTTTTGGCTATGGCATGCTGCCGGCATGAGCTGGAAATGGGTCCTTGCCTACCTGGCCCTGCTGCCCCCGACGGGTTTTGCCACGCTCCGCTATCGACGCAACATTATCATATATCGGGATAAAATTCTTTTAAGGACTTTTTTCTGGAATAATGAGGAACTGGTCCAGCTCCTGCGCCGGGAGCGCCAGAGCATGATCGAGCGTTTTCAGGAACTGGCAGTCAAATATGAGGCGTGAGGGTGAACATGGCGGTTTGCTATGAGTCATAAAGCAAACATTTGACGGGAAAAAAGAATTTGTTATATAGGATTTATTTATATGTTGTCATTTTTTTGAGGATTCAACCCCTTCGAAACTGAATTGCATTCGAGGCTCAAACCGGATTAAATCGGGACTGTTGCAAATAGACTGAAACGCTCTTGAACGATATTACTAGACACCTCCGTTTTGCCCTCTCCCTTTTGGTCATCACCACGCTGATTGGCACATTTGGATACATGACCATCGAAGGGTGGGGACTGTTGGATTCCATCTACATGACCCTTATCACAATGACCACCGTGGGCTATGGGGAAGTTCATGCCATGGGCCATGCCGGAACTATTTTTACTATAATTCTAGTCGTGCTGGGGGCAGTCTCTTTTTTGTATGTGACCAGTGCGCTGGTTCAATTTCTGGTTGAAACACAAATCCGGACCATACTTGGGAGGCGGGTATTGGATAAAAAAATCAAACAGATGAAAAATCATTATATTGTCTGCGGCTACGGCCGGATCGGCCTGGTCCTCTGTAACAACCTCCGGGCCCATGCCATTAATCCCATTGTCATTGAAAAAGAGCAGAGCCATATCGAACAGATGGCAGCCCAGAATATCCTGTATATATCCGGTGACGCCACAGAGGAGGATGTTTTGCTGCGGGCGGGCATTGAGCGGGCCAAAGTATTGATTGCGGCTTTGGCTACAGATACGGACAACGTATTTCTGGTCTTAACTGCCCGACAGCTCAATCCCGAAATTTTTATCTTGGCTAGGGCAAGCAGCGTCAAGGCCAGGGTAAAGCTTTCTGCAGCAGGCGCCAACCGGGTAGAGTCGCCCTATGAAGTCGGGGCGGTCACCATGGCTCAGCGGCTGCTGCGACCATCGGTTACCAATTTTTTAGACCTGGTCTTTGCCTACAATCGAAAAGATATTCAGATGGATGAAATCCCGGTGACGGAAACATCCGCCCTTGCGGGCGTTATGCTAAAAGACTCGGGTATTCGTCAAAAATACAATCTGATCATCATTGCCGTAAAAACCCAGGATGGGGAAATGCTGTTCAATCCTTCCCATGATACCTTAATCCGCGCAGGCGACACGGTAATCGCCATGGGCAAAACAGAAAATCTTGCTGAACTGGAAAAAGAACTTCACCCGGAATACGGAAAAAGAAGTCATTCTCATGCCAAATCTTGATGCACTCAACCGGCAGCTAAAGGCAATAGAAGATCAAATCGCCGAGGCCAAGGCCCGTATGCCGGCCCATTCAGCGAAACCCGGAATGATGACCGAACTGATCGACCTTGAAGACCGGCGGGATAAAATTCTGGAAGAAATTGCGGCCCTGCAGGGCAGGGCCGATAAAGATCAATAATGCCGCTTATTGCTGCTGCGGCCGGGGATGGCATTCCGTGCAGCTGACCGGGCCGCCGCCCATCTTCTTATGGCATCCCATGCAGTTCTCATGAATGGCCCCGTAATAGTATGTCAGCTCTTCCTTTTTCCATTCTTCCGGAGACAATGCCGGATCCCGACGCGGTCTGCCGTCTTTGTCATGGCATTCGTAGCAGCTCTGCACCTCATCCCCAGGCTTTAGGTCGGTCAGGGGCTCGCCGTTTTCGTCGTGATGACAATCTCCGCATCCCAGGCCGTAGCCCTCGGGCTTATCTGCCGCGTGTTTCTGATGATCAAACGCCACTATTCCCATCCGATGCTGCTCAAATGCCTTTTCATTTTTCATCGTAATCACACCCGGCATGCCGGGCGGCAACGTTTCCTTGGCTTTTTGCCTGGCGCCCTCAACCGCCTTAATGGTCTTCTCTTTTAACCCTTCAACGGCTTGGCTGGTTTTTTCTTTTGCGCCCTCAACAGTTTGCTCAGCCTCTTTTTTCACAGTTTCGGCTGCCTCCTGGGTTTGCTTTTTGGCGGCTGCAGCCGTCTCCCGGGTTTTCTCTTCAGCCGCTGCCACCGTTTCGGCAGTCTTTTCCCTGGCCGCTTTTACCGTCTCCTCGGTCTCTTTTTTGGCGCCTTCAACGACTTCCCGGGTTTTCTCTTTGGCTGATTCAACGGTTTCCCCGGCTTTTTGTTTCAGCTCCTCAGCGGTTTCCCCGGGCGTTTCTTTCACACTTTCGGCCGCCTCCCGGGTTTCCTGCTGGGCGGGCGCTTCAGCCTTTTCCTCCTGGCCGCACCCGAGAAAAACGAATAAGCAGACGATGCCAATGAATAGCGCGATCTTTTTCATAATTGCCCCCTCTTTTTTTTAAATACATGAACAGGCGCTCGATATAGCTGAAATATT
>DATGCF010000215.1:0-6442 GCA_035312245.1 Desulfosalsimonadaceae bacterium | reverse complement strand
TGGAAAACCTTTGGATTTTTGGAGTCAACCTTTTGGCGGCCGCCGGCTTTATGGTTATCGGCTGGCTGATCAGCCTGGCGAATAAAAATGTGACCGTTGCCGACAGCTTCTGGGGGCTGGGATTTATCCTGATCGCCTGGCTCACGTTTTTTGCCGCAGACGGCTATGCTGCCCGGAAACTGATTCTGTCGCTCCTGGTGACCGCATGGGGCGTCCGGCTTTTTATTCACATGAGCCTCCGCAGCTGGGGCAAGGGCGAAGATCCCCGTTACGCCGAGTGGCGGAAAAAACACGGGGAGAACTTCTGGATAGTCAGCCTGTTCAAGGTATTTTTGATTCAGGCGCTCTTTCAGTGGCTCATCTCGCTGGGCGTGCAATACGGGCAGCTATCCGCCGTGCCGGCAGATCTCACGTGGCTGGATTTTTTGGGCATATTGATCTGGATCACCGGTTTTTCGATTGAAACCGCCGCAGACCGGCAGCTTTCCCGGTTCATCGCTGACCCGGCGAACAAGGGCAAAATCATGAATAAAAAACTCTGGTGCTACAGCCGGCACCCGAACTACTTTGGCGAGACCCTTGTCTGGTGGGGAATCTTTTTGATTGTACTTGCCACGCCATGGGGCATCTGGACCATTATCAGCCCTATCGTTATCACCTACACGCTTTTACGGCTGACCGGGGTGACCCTGATGGAGCAGACGGAATTTGCCGAAAACCCGCAATATCAGGCCTATGTTCGAAAGACCAGCGCGTTTATCCCGTGGCCGCCCAAAAAATAAGCGCTATACTCAGCAGGGCAACAATAGGGAAGCATTAAGGAACCACAGCCAAATTCTCACCTTTGAATTTAATTCCGGCTGACCCTTGGCCGGGCCAGCTGCCCGGATGACCCCATGCCGCACCAATTTGTTGTGGTCTCTTAAAAAAATGAGGATTCTGTTTGACTTTAGCGGCCCTAAAACTCGCAAAGCTGAAGTTTTATAGCCGCATGGTGCATTTTCTGAAATTTGGTTCCCCGGAAAAATCCAGTGCCTATTATTTCGATCCCTATTTCGATCGGGATAGACCAAGATTAATCTGTATATAACCGGCATTCGCCGCCTACTATAGCAAACCGGCCAACCAAATTCTGAAAATTAAAGAAACAAACGGGAGTTGTGACCATCTCGCTTTAAAACAGATAACGCACTTTGCTTTCCGGGGCGGGTATGGCAGGCGAGATTATCAACCGTTTCAGAACGTCAGAAGCCGGTGAGTAAAAAATCAAGTGCTGCAATTATCTCATCGCGCCGATCTTTAAGGGTGCCCGCCTTTTGCCCCATTGATTGGACCGAAATACCGGCTAACTCGGAGGTAGACATAATAACCGGGGTTTCATTGACCGTGAATTCGGGATTGAGATGCCGGAGAGGTTTTCCCGCAGTCGAGGCATTTATAAGAGGCACAACCACGCGTGTTGCCAGCGTATCGAGCAAGTCGGCCTGAACATCGAGCAAATAAGGTATTTCTTGATTTGTTTCCGGGTTGGGGTTTCCATACACATCGAATTGACCCATCAAAATTTCCTCAAGCCTTCACTGAAAACACCTTTTGTCTGGATGCGATAATTGTAGGCCTCAATTGCATCGCGATTCTCTTTCTTCCATTCATGCCGTTTTGCCTCGGCCAGCATTTCTATAAGATGATTTTCCAGAACATTTGAAAGGTTTATGTGGTGCTCTTTTGCCTTCATGAGAAGATCGCTGTTGATGCTGAGATTGGCAGCCTTTTTTGGCGCGTTGGTGTTATAAAAATTAACTACTTTCATGTGACCTCCTTGTGCGCAAAAGTTATGCGCATACGATATCCATGTAAATGTATTTTGTCAAGATCTTGCTGTGAAAGTGCTGGAGATTCTTGAGTAGGAATAGTTATATTGGAAGGCTGGATCTCTAAAACCTTGGGTCGATCAGCATATCAGCCTTCCGAGCACAGCTTGCCACATTCCTTTCCGATTATTTCAAACAGGCGGCAAGGACAGTAAAAAAAAGTTTCCATCAGCTATCCAATTAAAAGACGAAGCACAGCATGTGGGGGTGACCTCAGGAGGGCCAGAGTCCAGGATTACTGTCTTTTCTGATTGATGGACAACATATCGACAACCGGATTGCCGAGGGCCTAAAAGCTTGGTTAGTAATCCAATGCTGCGGCTGGCCCGATGATCGAAACAAAAACGGCCGGTAAACGGTTGCCTGAATTTATGATTGCTGCGTGAGATGGACCAAGCGTTCGCCGATGTTCCATTCTGCAAGTAGCCTTGCTGCCGCCGGCGGCACAAGATGGGCCCAGGGCGCTTTTTCGAGCATTCGCATGCGAATATCTGCGGCACTCAAGCCCTTTTTCTCCGGCGGCACCTCCCAAAGCACATGCGTGGCCAAGCCTATGTCGGAAAAATATCCAAGCTTTCTTTTCCCCCATTCATCGTAGAGGGTAAGAAAAAACACCGCATCCATGGGCACGTAATACTTGTACAGGTCGGGAAAATTAACGGGAAAGGGCACGATTGAAAATGCATCCGGATGAATGCCCTGCTCCCGGAAGACGGCCCTGATCAGAAGCTGGCGCTCATAATAGGTAAGCGGATTGGCAGCCGGATCATCTCTGCCCGGGGCGCTGTCCTCTTTTTTGGTCAGCACCGGATCCGGATTGGTGATGCCGACGACCAGATGCGTGCATTTTTCTTTGCCGGCCAGGAGATATCTCAGATGATCATTGTGCAGCACCTGAAAACGGCCGTGGATGACGCCCACATCAAAAGCGCCGGATCCATTGGTTTGAAGCGTATTGTTCATCAGTTCATCCACATTGCAAATTTCAGGAAAAATCCAGGTGAAACGGCTCATAATCCCCGGGCCAGTATGGCTGATCTTCCGGGGTATCCATAAGTCCGCCAAGCTTGGCGCGATCCAGATGATTAAGGATCAAATATATGATTTCTTTTCCCCGCAGCCCGCCCAGCGCGCCATGGGCGGCATGAATCTCATCAAACCGGCATACGGTATCCTTTCTGACCCCTCTGCCGGCCATGATAAGGGGAACTGTTTCTCCGGAATGAATCAGCGGTCCGCCGCTCGGGGTGGAGTGATCCGCGGTCACCACAAGAAGGATATCCGGGTCCTTCGTAAGCGGGCCGATGGCCCGGCCGATCCCCGCATCCAGCGATTCAATCACCCTTTTTTTCAGCATGGGCTCCTTTTCGTGGGCAGCTTCATCCGGGGTTTTGGTATGGACATGCAAAAAATCATAGTCCTTGATACAGGCATAGGCCGCCTGCAGGCGGCCTGCGATATCGGCTCCGGCATCACCGGTGTCCGCTGCCTGTTGGCCATCCATCCCGAGGTATGTACCAAGTCCCTGGTAAACCAACCCCGATGCCATACTAAGGCCGAACAAACCATACTTTCGGCGGAAGGGAATCACCTTTTTTAAGCGGCCGGCCCGCTGGCTGACAAGCGCATTGACCGGCGCCTGACCCTTCTGCCCCCGTGTCTGATTAACGTTGTGGGCGGAGAGCTGCTCATGAGCCCACAGCAGGTAGCCCCGGAGCACCTTGGCTGTTCTTTGGGCGGCCGTCCTTTCCTTTCCGCAGTTCTGCCACGGCAATACAGCAGACAGGGGACGTCCGTCCGTAATCGGATCCGAATCGGTGACAAGCGGGGAGACCTCTCCACGAAGCCTTATAATGCCCCGAATCCCCCCGGTGGGATGAAACGTTACAGCCACGTTGTCCTTGTCAAAGGATGAAATACAATCGTTTAACGCAGCCAGTGAGTTCTCATCCACATCCGGCTTGCCGCAATCCAGCCAAAGGGCATTGTCTTTATGGGAGATGGTTGCAAAATGGGCCAGCAGCGCAACATCGGAGGGCAATAAATCAACCCCGGCGCCCAGCGCTTCAAGCGCGCCCCTTCCGGGAAAATCCGCCATATCATAGCCGAAAAGGAGGAAATGCGCATTTTCGCTGGGCAGCGCCTGCCCCTGGACGGTAGGATGATAAAGTCCGCTGGAGCCATCTGCTGCCAGCTTATCCAGGGCCGGGGTATGGGCGGCCTGCAGCGGCGTCTGTCCGCCAAGGCTTTCATAGGAGCGGTCACCCAAACCGTCCAGCAGGAGCAGAATGCATTTTTTGGGCACGTCGTATCCTTTCACAAGAATTGTTGACGAAGATTTTTCACCAATGACGCAAATATCTCGCTATCCTATTTATACCTTAATTTAATTTATAATTCTTTTAATACAGATCAGCAAAAAGCAGATTGATGCAAGATCGCATTCAATGCAATTAACTTAAGATTGAAAACTGTCACGGTTGTCATTTCGAGCGCCAGCGAGAAATCTTATAATTGCATAATTTTTAATGATTTCTCGTCACTGTCGTTCCTCGAAATGCCAGGGGCGTAATGCTAAAGTTAATGGCATTGAGAGCGCATTGATTTTTTCAATATTTCACATTTCTTATATTGAAACAAACAATTTGATTTTACCGTATAATTATATCATTTTAGGCAAATGATTTTCGATATGCACATTCATACCACCATCTCGTCCTGCAGTCGGCTGGATGTTCACGAACTGATTGAAACAGCCGGCCGGATCGGCCTGGACGGGATTTGCATTACCGACCATGGGAGCATGGCCATCAGCAGAACCATTACAGAAGGCCGCCAGCCCAATGGACTAACCGTGATCATTGGGCTGGAGTATGAAACGCCTGAAGGGGATTTCCTGCTTTTCGGCCCGGTTGAGCAGGTGCCCTCCCATCTGGGCGGGCCAGAGCTTCTCAATTATACCCGAAATGCAGGCGGCGTCGCGATTGCCGCACATCCCTGCCGGAAAGCGCGTCCTGTCAGCGAATTGATTTTTCAGCACGGATTATGCCCGGTCATTGAAACCCAAAACGGCCGAAACGCCATGGTTGAAAATCTCAAAGCCTGCCGGCGGCAATCCCACTATCGCCTGATCGCGACCGCCGGCAGTGACGCCCATACGTTAGACGAACTGGGCACAGCCGTGACCCGTTTTTCTGTCCCCATATACTCCCGGCCGGATTTCGTCCAGGCGCTTAAGCAGGGCCTGTGTCAGCCGGCGGAATCGCACCTCATACCTTATGCGCTGGAAATGGCCTCTTCAAGTTCCTTCTGAATTTTCGCCATATCGAACCGATATTTTTCCACCATCTGTTCAAGGGTGTCAAAAAGGCTGTTGCAGCAGATGCATTCCCCGGCTAACGGATCATAGCTTTTGAAAACCGTTTCGGTCTCACGATACTGGCTGATGATATCGAGCAGGGTCATATCCGGTCGGATCACGGGCTGGGTCATTGGATACCGTCTCTTCATAGAGTCGCCATTCGGCGGATGATCTGCCGTAATCAGCCGCCGAACGACCCATTAATTTTATTTATTGTAATTTTCAAGTTTGACGCAATAGATGCGGTGAAATTGAAAATCGCTGTGTATTTAAAAACCGAATGCCGCCTGGACCGTAATGATATCGGTTTCGCCGATGTCGTCATTGTCACTGTCTACCAGCGTATATTCCGCGGTCAGCTTATTGGCCAGGCCCTTGATGTAATAGTTTAAGCCCGCGCCGTAAACATTGGTGTCCTCAGCCCCGCTCGCATCCGGCATAATCACTTCCGCATGGACAAAGGGCTGGATGTTCCGGTTGAACAGAAAACCCAATTGACCGGTAATGATATCCCCGTCTGTGCCTGCGGTTAAATCACTTGACGTAATGGGGTTAACCGCGTTTTCAATGCCGATGTAGGCGGCATCCGCAGTCACCGCACCGGCGCCCATGGGCATATCCAGATGAATGTCTGCGGTATAGGCGGTATAGTCATCCTGCTTGTCGCCCCAAACGAGATCCTGCTGATAGTCGAACCCGCCGCCGATGGCCAGGATTTTTTTCCGGCCGAGATTGGTGCCCTTGTTGAACCAGCCGGTTTCGGTATCAAAGAAATTAAAGGATGCGCGGCCGGCAAACCGGAGGTTATCATCCGGATTTAAAGTACTGCTTTCCGCGCCTTCGCCCGCCATCAGCCGGTACTGGAGTCTGTCCTCAAGCACATTGCCCCATAGGGTGACACTGTCATCCCGACCCACTTTGCTGGGATAAAAAATGCCGCTGCGGATACCGCCCTGGCCCCAGTCCAGCTCTGTGGTTAAAAGCGCCTTGGTAGAGGTGGTGCCGTAATTGCGGGTGAACGGAATATACATGCGCCCGGCCTGTATCATGAAATCATCGCCCAAAATCTTGTAGCTGACCCAGGCATCCCGGAGGGCAAGCCCGGTGCCCAGGCCGTAGCTCGAATTGTCGAGCCCTTCCTGACCGATCCGGTCGCCGGCATAATGCATGAAAAAGCTGAGTTCGGGGGTGGCGGTCCCCTTGACGCTGA
>DATGCF010000214.1:0-8851 GCA_035312245.1 Desulfosalsimonadaceae bacterium | reverse complement strand
CCGCTGGAGCAGACCCTGAACCCGGATCAGTTCGAAAAAATACATAAGCAGGGGGCCACCATCATTGATACCCGGGATACGTCTTCATTCGGTGGTTTTCATATTCCGGGGGCCATCAACATCGGGTTTGAAAAACAGATGGCCAACTGGATCGGCATGGTGATCGATCCGGCGGAGCATCTCCTTCTCGTGGTGGATGACAAGGAAAAATACGATCAGATGACCACCGAGCTCCATCGGATTGGCTATGACAACGTCTTTGGCTGGCTCTCCGGCGGGATGTCCGCCTGGATCGCCCACGGCATGCCGATTGACAGTCTCTCCCCCATATCCGCCCAGGATTTAAAGGGGCAGCTCGACCGCCGGGAATACGGCCATATCGTGGACGTCCGCACCCCGGAAGAACGGGCCCAGGGCTGTATCCAGGACTCTACCCATGTGCCCATGACCGACATCCTGGCCAAAAGCCTGGATCTTCCCAAAACCGAGGAGGTGATCACGGTCTGCGGCACCGGCTACCGCGCCAATATTGTGGCAAGCCGGCTCAAGCAGGATGGATTCACCCATGTGCACAGCCTGGCGGGCGGGCTTACCGCTTGGCAGAATGCGGGTTACGGGCTTGCCGCCTAAATCGGAATACGACGGATATCCCGGGTTTCCGTATCCACGATGCAGAAGCCCGGATCGCCGTCTTTTCCCATGATTTCGCCGGGATTGAGAACCAGGGTGTCGCCGGTCTGATCTTTGAAAAACGTGTGAGAGTGGCCGAAGCAGACAAGATCATACTTGCCCGTGGCGGCCAGACCTTCGGCCACCGGCCACTGATGGGTATAGGCGATACGGCGGCCGTTGACGGTGGTCTCCCCGATCAGGCTGGCCAGCTGAATCCGCCCCTCTGAATTCAGGGCGGTCTGGGTGAGGAGATACTGATCGCCGTCATTGTTGCCGAATACCCCGTTTACGGCAATGCCGGCCGTGATTAGCTCTTTTAATACAAACGGCGCCACAAAGTCCCCGCAGTGGATGATTTTTTCAGCGTTTTCCGCTTTGATCAGATTCAGGGCGTTTCTCAGGTTTTCCAGATGATCATGGCTGTCGCTCATTACCGCAATCCGCATTGGTTGTGTTTTCCTCCTGTACTGTTTGATATATTTGCCCTATATAATTAATGTATTCGCCCTAAAAAATAGGCGTTCGTATGGAATTTTTCAAATTATCCGGTTTGGCGGGCGGCCTCTGAAAGTCAGGAAAATATTTGATATTATGGTTGTTCGGCTTACTTTTGTTATAATGGGTGATGCCACCCAAAATCGACTTTTTATGGCCTAAATTGAGCGTTTCAGATTTTTAAAAATATGATTTTGTAAAGGATTATAACCATTTATATTTTAGCCATCTGAAACCCTCCGGGATTTTCAATTTTACCGCATCTACTGCGTCAGATGCAGCCTCGCATAGTTCACTATAGCTCGCCTGCATCTTCCTTGTATCTGCGGCAAACTTGAAAATCGCTCAATTTAGGTATAGGTCTGTCAAATAACCTTGGAGCCGTAAATCATGGAAAAAAAGAACTCCCGCGAAAATGCGGCGGAAAATAAGGAAAATCAGTCAGCCGGTGCCGAACTGGCGGCGTTTTTGAAATCCCATAAGAAGGAGCGGCATGTGATCGTGCTCCAGGAGTTTCCGGATCCGGACGCCATTGCCGCGGGATTTGCGCATCAGTGCATCAGCAGTCATTTTGGTATCGAAACCGATATGCTCTACAGCGGCCGGATCAGCCATCAGCAGAATCTGGCCCTGGTGCGGCTGCTTGGCATTGAAATGACCCGGTTTGATTCATCAATCGATCTGTCCGGCTATGACGGGGCGGTGTTTGTGGACAACCAGGGGACGTCGGCGGGCGCGATTGCCGATGCACTGGATGAGAAATCCGTACCCCCGCTGGTGATTGTGGATCATCATGAGCCCCAGAACCGGCTCTCCCCCCAATTCAAGGATGTGCGCCGCGACATCGGGGCAACCGCCACCATTTACACCCAGTATCTGCAGGATGGCATCATAGACATTGATAAAACCAATAAAATTCATACCATGATGGCCACCGCCTTAACCCACGGGATCATGACAGACACGCGGGGGTTTATCCGGGCTCAGCCGGATGATTTTGATGCCGCTGCCTACCTTTCCGCATACCGGGATTCGGATCTGCTGGATCAGATCATGAACCAGGACCGGTCCAAACAGACCATGAAGGTCATTTACAAGGCATTGGGCACCCGGGAGACAGTGGAGAGCTTCTCGGTGGCCGGCATCGGCTACTTACGGGCGGAGGATCGGGATGCCATTCCCCAGGCCGCGGACTTTCTGATAACCGAAGAAAACGTCCACACCGCCATTGTCTATGGGATCGTGACCGGGGAGAACTGGGAGGAATCCGTTATCGGCTCGCTCCGGACCAACCGGATTACTATTGACCCGGATCATTTCATTAAGGAGGTGTTCGGAAAGGATGCCAAGGGCCAGTATTTCGGCGGCGGCAAGGTCTCGGCCGGCGGGTTTCATATCCCCATCGGGTTTCTCTCCGGCGGAAGTGACGAGGAATTTCGGGAACAGAAATGGGAAGTCTTTGATGATCAGATCAAGCAGAAGATATTTGCCAAAATCGGTGCCCAGCCGAATAGCGCCAAGGAAGAGGGCAAGCAGTAAAAGGGGGTTATTGAAAATAGGCCTGCATCACATACTGGGAAACCATCCGGTGGGTGTTGAAGAATGAGCCGTTTAACGCAATATTGTAGGCCATCATGTCCAGCCAGTGCTCATGGTTTTCATAAAAATACGGCAGCACCTTGTTCTCAAGCTTGGCGAAGAGGTCGGCGGCATCCTTTTTTCGGGAGTTTTCCGGCTCGTCTGCGCCATCCGGGTTCCGTCTGCCGATGCGCCAGCCCGTGAAATCCTCGATATGCCCCTCCAGCCACCAGCCGTCTAAAACAGACAGATTGATCACGCCGTTAAGCGCGGCCTTCATACCCGAGGTGCCCGAGGCCTCCATGGGCCGAAGCGGCGTGTTCAGCCAGACATCCACGCCGCCGACCAGGAGTTTGGCCCGGTACATGTCATAGTTTTCCAGATAGCAGATGTCGATCTTATCCCTTATCGCGTCCATTTTTTCATGAATGGCTTTAATCAGGGCTTTTCCCTTTTCATCCTTGGGATGGGCCTTGCCGGCATAAAGGATTTGGATGGGGCCATGCGCATCCACCAGCTCTCTCAGCCGGTCGGTATCGGCGAGGAGCAGGTCGGCGCGTTTATAGGCGGCCGCCCGGCGGGCGAACCCAATGGTCAGGACATCCGGCCGCATGCTTAAGCTGCATCGTTCATTGACAAAATCCAGAAGTTGCTGCTTGGCATTCAGGTGCGCCGTCCAGATTTTCTCCCGGGGAATGTTTAAGGCGTTTCGAAGCGCGGACGGGTCATTCGGCCAGCTCGGGATGAACCGGTCAAAAAGCTTGGCCATGGCGTCCGCCACCCAGGTCCGGGCATGGATGCCGTTGGTAATGGAATCGATCCGGTACTCGGGAAACATTTTCTGCGCGGTTTCCCCGTGCTTTTTGGCCACACCGTTGATGTATTCAGAATGATAAAGGGCCAGGTAGGTCATATTCAGGTGCCCCTGTTCATCAATAATATTGTCATGATCCAGGCTGTCCACATCAAAGGATTCGCCGAACAGCTCACGCACCATATCCCTGGTAAACCTGTCATGACCGGCCGGCACCGGCGTATGGGTGGTAAACACGCACATTTCACGGACGGTTTCGATGTCCTGCTGGAATCGGTCCATTAGCTCCAGGGTGAGGAGGGCTGAATGTCCCTCATTCATATGATATGCCTCGAGGTTGTCGTGGCCTAAGAGCTGGAGGATCCGAACGCCGCCGATGCCTAAAACCATCTCCTGTTTCAGGCGGTAGCGTTCCTCGCCGCCATAGAGGAAACCCGTAATTTCACGGTCTTCCGGGGCGTTTATCTCAATATCCGTGTCCAGAAACAGAATCGGCACGCTGTCGCCCTTAATCCCTTTGACTTCATGGACCCATGCCTGAATAATCACTGTCCGGTCCTCTATAGTGATGGTAATTTTCTCCGGAAGCGGGGTCATATATTCGGCTGGGTCCCATTCCACGGGGGTTTCTATCTGATTGCCCGCCTCATTGATTTCCTGATGGAAATAACCTTTTTTGTATAGAAGAGAGACGCCAACCGCCGGAATGCCCAGATCGGCAAAGGATTTTATGGTGTCCCCGGCAAGAACGCCCAGTCCGCCGGAATATATGGGCAGCTCCGCGGACAGGCCGATTTCCATGGAAAAATAGGCGACTTTTCGTTCCTGAGGATTATATTGGGCGTATGGGTTCATGTAATTTTCCTTATTAGTAGGTTAAGAAATGTTGACGAATCAAAAAGTTATCATATATCCTTCAGTTTAATCATCATTACAATGATCGCAAAGGCTTATTGCCGTGGCAGGGCAATGCCCCTCCGGGGTGCCTGTTTTTTTGCCGGGCATCCGCCGTTTGTTTTTTGATTTAAAGGAATGATATTTTATGCAATTCATTATCAAATGATTTAAACGCTCAATTCAGGATAAATTATGGATGCCGCCCTTTTTAACAGCCCCGCATTAACCGTTGCCCTGGCCCTGGTGGTCGGTATTGGAATGCAGGCGCTCGCCCATCATATCCGGGTGCCGGGAATCGTGCTTTTGCTTGCCGCCGGTGTGGTGTGCGGCCCGGACGGCATCGGGATAATCCGGCCGGAATTACTGGGGCCGGCGCTAAATATCCTTATCGGATTTGCCGTGGCGGTGATACTGTTTGAGGGGGGGCTGAGCCTCAAATTCAGCCGTTTAAAGCAGGAACGCAAATCCATCCGGTATCTGATACTGATCGGCGGCGGCATTACGGTGGCCGGCGGCGCGCTTTCCGCAAGGTACATACTGGGATGGCCCTGGCAGACCGCCGCGCTTTTCGGCACTCTGGTGATGGTGACCGGTCCAACGGTAATCAATCCGCTTTTAAAGCGTCTAAAAGTCAATCGCTCTGTGGCCACCGTCCTGGAGGCGGAGGGGGTTCTGATTGATGCCATCGGCGCAGTGGTGGCCATTGTGGCCCTGGAGGCGGCGCTAAGTCCCACCCACAGCAGCCCGGCCATTTGGCTGTGGCATGTGGTCTCCCGGCTTGGGTTTGGCATGATCTGCGGGGCGGTCGTCGGCATGGCATTGGTCGGCATTTTCCGGCTGCGCCGGCTCATCCCGGAGGGGACGGAAAATGTGTTTACCCTGTGCACGGTGTTAGGCCTCTATCAGATTGCCCATGCCATCCTGCCGGAGAGCGGTATTGCGGCGGTTACCATGGCGGGCGTCATGGTGGGCAACTTCGGCACCCATTTTTTGGAGGATCTGTCGGAGTTTAAGGAAGAGCTGACCGTCATGCTGATCGGCCTTTTGTTTGTACTTTTGGCCGCAGATGTTCGGATGGAGCAGGTCCAGGCGCTTGGCTGGCCGGGGGTCGCCACGGTTTTAACCCTTATGCTGGTTGTCCGGCCGGCGGCGGTGTTTGCCGGCACCCAGCTCTCTGAACTCCATTGGCGCGAGAAACTCTTTATCGCCTGGATCGGTCCGCGCGGCATTGTGGCCGCGGCTGTGGCCTCGCTTTTTGCCGCCGGTTTGATTAACCGCGGCATGCCGGGCGGTTATGAGCTGCGGGCCCTGGTGTTTTTGGTCATTGCGGCTACGGTGTTGTCCGCCGGCCTGACCGGCGGGATCGTGGCCTCGATTTTAGGCGTGCGCCGGCCCAGCAATTTCGGCTGGGTGATTATGGGCGCCAATGAACTCGCCCGGGCAGTAGCCAAGCTGCTTAAGGAATCCGGCCAGGAGGTGCTCTGTATTGATTCAAACACCCAGCACTGCCTGGCCGCGGAGGCGGATTGTACACGGGTGATATGCGGCAACGGGCTGCAGCCACGTTATTTGGCCCGGGCGGAAATTGATACCCGAAAAGGGACGATCGCGCTTACCCCCAATGAAGAGGTGAATTATTTGTTCCTTCAGCGGGTAAAAGCGGAAATTAAGGAGATTTTTCTTTTTTCCGCCCTGCAGGCCGGCAGCACATCACTTACCGAGGGGATGCTGAGCCAACAGGGAGCGGAGGTGGTTTTCGGCGTGCCGGTGGATGTGGACCTATGGACGCACCGGTTCCAGCAGCGGCAGGTATTGCTTCAAAAATGGCAGTATGCCGGCGGTGCCGAAGAAGAGTTCAATGTGCTCGAATATTCCCCAAAATCGGTTATCCTCGCCGGGGTGGTCCGCGGCGGCAGTCTGTGGCCTGTGGGTACCTGGCTCAAATTGAAAAAAGGGGATGAAGCCTATTTCTTTGTCTATAAGCCCGAGGCGGAAGGAGTTGATGAATACCTGCTGGGCGCCGGCTGGAAGCCGCTTGAGCGGCAGACCGAGGAGTACTTTTCGACGTCTATCTGCGAACTTGCGGAAAGCAGTTAGTTCACGCTCAATTTAGGTTCACATCATCAGCATCGGATCCACATCAATGGCGACGCGGGCATCCTTGTGATTCAGGGAAACGCCGTATTCAAAGATGAGGGCGCGGATAAATTCATGAAGCGGCTTTGTATAGGTTGATTTTAAAAGAATCTGCCAGCGGTAGCGGTTGGCGACCCTTGAAAGTGGGGCTTCAATTGGGCCGAAAACCTGGATCGTATTTTGAAAAGCGGGCGCGGCCTGCTTTAGTTTTTGGCACGCTTCGCCGACAGCCGCGGCGTGTTTTTTGGTTTGGTCAAGATTTTTGCCGGAGATTTTAAGCTGGATCATCCGGGCATAGGGCGGGTAATTAAATATTTTTCGAAACTTGATCTCTTCCTTGTAAAAGCTTATAAAATCCTGGTGCCGGGCGGCGGTGATGCTGAAATGGTCCGGATTATAGGTTTGAAGCAGCACGGTTCCCGGCTGGGTGCCGCGCCCGGCCCGGCCCGCTACTTGGGCAAGGATTTGAAAGGTGGTCTCACCGGCCCGGAAATCCGGAAAATTAAGCGAGAGGTCCGCACAGATAATCCCTACCAGGGTGATGTTGGGAAAATCATGGCCCTTGGCCACCATCTGGGTCCCCACCAGGATGTCGATGTTCCGGTCCCTTAAATCCTTTAAAATTTTGACCAGCGCGCCCTTGCGCTTGGTGGTATCCCGATCCATTCTAGCCACCCGGGCATCGGGAAAGAGATTTCTGACCATTTCTTCGATTTTTTCCGTCCCCAGCCCCAGCTGTTTGATGCTTGATGCGCCGCAGATGTCGCATTTGGCAACGGACGCCCGGGTATAGCCGCAAAGGTGGCACTTATAGGCATTAATGCCTTTGTGGAGGGTCAGCGTTATATCGCAGTTTTTGCATTTAACCGCCTCCCCGCAGGCCGCGCATACCGGAAAACTGGCAAATCCGCGGCGGTTTAAAAAGAGCAGGACCTGCTCCTCGCGCGCCAGGGTGTCTTTGATGGCCGTGATCATCGGTGTTGTGATGATGCGCCGGATGCCCCGGGTTCCCTGGTGCTCGCGAAGATCGATGAGCTGAATATCCGGCGGCGGCTGCCGGTAGATCCGATGCTTTAAGTTGACCTCCCGGAATTTGCGGCTGGCCACGTTGTAGATGGATTGAATGGACGGGGTGGCCGAACCCAGCAGAACCACCGCGTTCGACTGCTTGGCCCGGACCACGGCCAGATCCCGGGCATTGTATCGGCACCGGGATTCCTGTTTGTATGAGGCGTCATGCTCCTCGTCTACGATAATGAGCCCGAGGTCGCTAAACGGGGCGAAGATGGCCGATCGGGCGCCGATGGCAATGGGGCTCTCCCGGTTGACGATCCGCATCCACTGGTCATAGCGCTCGCCCGTGGAAAGCCCGGAGTGGAGCACGGCAATGCATTCCCCGAACCGGGCCCGAAACCGCCGCTCAATTTCTGATATCAGGGCGATCTCCGGCACCAGGATAAGCGCCGAAAATCCCAGGTTAAGGGCATTGGCCGCGGCCTGCATGTACACCTCGGTCTTTCCGCTGCCGGTTACGCCGGCCAGCAGGAAAGCCGCAAATCCATTGCCGATTTCCCGGCAGACATCCGAGAGCACGTGCTGCTGATCCAGGGTGAGGGCCGGCGGGGTATCGGGCGTTACCGTATCGCCGAACGGGTCCCGGTAGACCGGTTTTTCATAGATTTGAACAAATCCCTTATCCTGAAGGGCTTTTATATGCCGGGAGGCGTTGGGGGCCAGCTGATTCAGCGACTGGGCGGAAATTTTACCGGCGGATTGGATGCTTTCAAGGATCTCTTTTTTGGCCTCAGACAGAGACGCCGTGTCCGGCCTGTCGGTTTTGGCGGCGACGTAGCGTTCAGTCTTCGGCCGGGTGCGGCCGCCCCGGATTTCCCGCCGGCGTTTCAGCCATCCCTGATTTTCCATTCGCTGGAGAGCGGCTTGTGAGACATTGCGGCCCAGGTGGTTTTCTATTTCCTTTATCCGAAGGGATTGATTGCCGATGATGTTCAGGACCTCCCGGTCAGTATCGTCTGCAGAATCGGCCGTCGCCGCCTTTTGCCCGGCTTCCGTGCGGGTTAGCGTGAGGTATTCGCCGAGGTTGATCCCGCCGGGAAGGGCCTCGGAAATGACCTCGCCGACGGGATGCACATAATACTCGGCAATCCATTGAAAAAACGGGAGCATTTCCTCTGGAAACAGGGGCTTTGCATCCAGGATGTCCTCAACAGGCTTTATGCCGGGGATCTCTGATGAATCCGA
>DATGCF010000213.1:0-4259 GCA_035312245.1 Desulfosalsimonadaceae bacterium | reverse complement strand
TTTTCCCATTTTCCGCTCAAGCTGGCCTGGGCGATTACCATCCATAAAAGCCAGGGCTTAACCTTTGACAAGGCCATTATCGATGTCTCCCAGGCCTTTGCCGCCGGCCAGGTTTATGTAGCGCTCTCCCGGCTGACTTCTCTGGAGGGGCTGGTGCTGACCGCCCCCTTCCGCTGGGAGGCCATGCCACAGGAGCCGGCGCTTTCGGAATTCACCCGGCAGAAGGCAGACCCCCGAAGCCTGGCGGCATCCCTTGAATCCGAGGCATTTGCCTATCTGGCGGAAGCCCTTCGGGAGGCATTCAATTTTTCCGGTCTTTGCGCGGAGGTCAACTACCATCTGCGCTCCTATACCAAGGATGCCGCGCATTCGAAAAAGCAGAGCCACCTGGAATGGGCCCGGGCCCTTCAGGCGGATCTGCAGCCGGTAAAAGAGGTGGGGGATAAATTTTTAAACCAGCTGGACCGGATACTTCAGACCGCGCCGGAGGATAACCTGGCGCATCTGCAAAAGCGGGTTGAGGCGGCCAGGGGCTATTTTGATCCCATATTTGCCGGGTTTTCCGACCGGATCGGGAGGCATATAGCGACGCTTCAAAAAGAAAAAAAGGGGGTTAAGCAGTATATCCGGGAACTCCAGGACCTGGAGCTTTTGTTTTACAGCCAGGTGCAGAAAATCTATAAGGCCCGTGATCTGATCGCCTCAATCCGCAGGGGCGAGGAATTGACCAGAGCCGGCTTAAATATCCCGGTCCATGAACATGCGCCAGCCGACAGCCAGGGGGCAGCCAAAAAGGAACCCAAGCCCGGACAAAAACAAAAGCAAAAGCCGGATACCAAAACCGTCAGCCGGCAGCTGTTTAACCAGGGCAAAACCGTGGAGGAAATTGCAGCGGAGCGCTCGCTTGCAATAACGACCATCCAGAGCCACATCGCGCACTGGGTTGAACAAGGTGAGATCGACATCTCCCGTTTGGTTTCTCAGGCGGCGCTTGATGAAATCACCGCCGCATTTAAGCAGCTGGAGACTAATTACCTCAAACCGGTGTATGAGTATCTGTCTGAAAAATACGATTACGGCACGCTCAAATTCGCCGCCGCTTTTATCCGCCAGAACAAAACCTAAAGTTTTTCAAGGCCCTCCCGGAACGCATGTCAAGCCGCTCCGGCGGGCCTTGTACCTGTGGCCTGTTAATATGCGGCCACCGTTTGAATAAAACACGTGTCATCGTCATCAAAATCCCTGGCGCCTTCAGATGCTTCGACAGCTGCGGCAGCTTCGTCTCCGATGATGGCATGCGCGCGGGTGGTCGGATGGATGGGGTCATAGAACAGAAAATCGTCAGCGTCGCCATTGACATTGCCGGTGGGATTGCCCTCTGCGTCAAATTCCAGGTAAGTGCCGGTGGTATTGTTGAAAATTCCCTGAGCGATCAGGCCGTTCATGAAAGTAAAGACGTCTATAGAGATAATGGAAACGCCGGAGTTTTGGTATTCAACCCCCTCAAGGGTTACTGAAAGGGCCCTGTTAAACCCTTGAACCAGCTCGTTAATATTGTTTCGCGTGTCCTCCGGCTGCTGATTGAACGCCGGTGTTTGGGATAAATCCGGAAGGTTTAAGACCAGAAAATTTAGTGCGCCGGCATCGATTAAATCGGTCACAGCCGTTTCGATATTGGCCATGGCCCCTTGGACAAGGGCCTCAGGCGCAGCGGCGGAAGATTCACCGCGGAAGAATTCAAGCAGGTCGTTGCCGCCGATCCAGATGGTAAACAGGGTGTCGTCAGGGTTAAATTCCGGGGATTGGCTGAGATAGGTATCCACCTGGCCCACCAGGCCCAGCGGCGGCAGGGCGCCGGCATCGATGGCGGCCTGGATTTCTTCATCCGAGTGGCCTTGGGTCATGGCTCCGCCAATGGCATTATTGTCAAGATTTTCCAGTTCTATTTCCAGCTCCGCCAGCATGTATTCGACCCAGACACAGGGCGTCGCCTGGCAGTTCGTAAAGGCTTCGGGCGCTTCGGGGACAAATTGGTTCAGCCCGTTATGGTCGGTCAGGCTGTCCCCAAAGGCCGTGAAATGGGTGTACTGTTCGGCATATAGGGAGGTTGACAGGGAAAGGATCAATAACATACATGTAAGGGTGCAAATCGTGATGCGGGTCAATTTTCGGATCATTGGAGCCTCCATTTTTTTTTGCCGGTTGTTATTGAATCACCAATTCCTGCAATTGGCTGTCGCTTCAAATTTGGACATGACGTATGGGCTGCGGCTGAAGAACCGATTCCAAGTATGATGGATTTTCCATAAAATGCAAGCGTTAAACTGGAAACAGTCGGTTCTGGCCTTTCTCCATGCCCGAGTCATCACCATGCTTTTCTTCGGTTTTTCCGCCGGACTGCCGCTTCTGCTGATTTTTTCCTCCCTTTCCCTCTGGCTTCGGGAGGCCGGGGTGGAACGGGCTGATGTGACGTTTTTCAGTTGGGCGGCTCTGGGCTATTCGTTTAAATTCGTGTGGGCCCCGCTGGTGGACCGGCTGCCGGTTTTGTACTTGTCAAAAAAATTCGGCCGGCGGCGCGGATGGATCCTTTTAGCCCAGTTAATGGTGATTGCGGCCCTCTTCTGGATCGGTTTGACCGATCCCCAGCAGGGACGGCTGCATGTTTACATAATGGCTTTGGCCGCGGTACTGCTGGGATTTTCCGCGGCGACCCAGGATATCGTCATCGATGCCTACCGGATTGAATCCGCCGGCAGTGAGCTTCAGGCCATGATGGCATCCGCCTATATTGCGGGCTATCGTATCGGTATGCTGGCCGCCGGCGCGGGGGCGCTCTTTATTGCGGATGTCCTGGGCTCCGGCAGGGGGCACTATGATTACAATGCCTGGAAATATACCTATTTTATTATGGCCGGGTTCATGCTGGTGGGGGTATTCACGACCCTCTTAATCCCCGAGCCGGAAACCGAAGTCGACAATAATTACACGTACGCATCAAGTGATTACCTGGGGTCTTTTTTAGCCTTTTTTTTAGCCGCCGCCGTGTTCGTGGGCGGCTTCTATTTTACCGCAGAAACCGCGGCGTTTTATAAGGAGGCCATGGCCGGTATTTTTTCAAACCGACATTTGGCAGGCTTTATAGTAGAGATGGTCAGGCTTTTTATCGCCGTATCCGGCGCTTTGCTGGCGGCCTATTTGCTTGGGTTCACCCGGCTGGTTAACCGGCGGATGCTTGATGATACCTATATCGCGCCGGTCAAGGATTTTTTTGGGCGATACGGGCTTCTGCTGGCCGTGCTCCTTCTTTTACTGATCGGGCTCTACAGAATATCCGATATTGTGCTGGGGGTGATTTCCAATCTATTTTACCAGGATCTGGGATTTACCAAGACCGAGATCGCCAGCATTGTTAAAACCTTCGGACTTTTCATGACCATTGCCGGCGGCTTTCTCGGCGGGATTTTCTCCGTCAGGTACGGGGTGATAAAGATCCTGTTTATCGGTGCGCTGCTGGCATCGGTCACCAACCTGCTTTTCATGTTAATGGCCCATGCCGGGCATAATGTGTTGATGCTTTATGTGGTCATTTCCGCGGACAACCTGGCCGCCGGTTTGGCCAGCGCCGCGTTTGTGGCCTTTTTGTCAAGTCTAACCAATATCCGGTTCACGGCGGTCCAGTACGCCATTTTCAGTTCGCTTATGACCCTTTTTCCTAAGATATTCGGCGGGTATTCCGGCACCATTGTGGACAACTTAAGTTATGAGGCCTTTTTTCTGATCACCGCATTGATCGGGGTGCCGGTTCTTTTTCTTGTGCGGTTTGCCGGAAAATATTTGGAGATTGAAGAATAGTTTTTTCATTAGGTTAGTTTTTTAGAATACAGGCCGGAAGAGATTGATTTCTTGACATGGTTTAATGCGTATTATATACAAAAATTATAAAATCTTATAATTTTGTATCAGCTTTTCAGTAACCCAATTTCCCAATTTAAGGATACCGCTTATGTCGACTATGGATGATAAAATGGAAACTTTGACCAACCAGAAATATCTTGCCCTCATCTCCGGCATCGAAAATATCGAAAATCGATTGAAGTGGTCGGAACTATGTTATGTTGCTTTGAACCTGTTGGTATTTTTCCCCACCATTTATTTCGTTTCCCATGTTTTTGAGAAAATTCGAATGCATCCATTGGACCCGATCGATTTGCTTTTCGTGTTCTTTTGTTATGTGATCGGCATGACCCTCAATTCCTATT
>DATGCF010000212.1:0-2276 GCA_035312245.1 Desulfosalsimonadaceae bacterium | reverse complement strand
ACATCATGGAAACCCATCAAATTACGGTTTTACCGGTTGTTGACAGAGACAACCGGGTGGCCGGCATTCTCCATCTGCATGACATTCTGGGCAAAGGATCCATTAAATTCAACGGCGGCGCATAGGCAAGGCATGACGGGCCGCCGCGCCTGCATGAAAATAATTAATTGCCATTCTGTTTGCAATAGACGCTTGAAATATTTACATTCAGTATGGAGTTCTAAATACATTCGAGTTTACGGTTCACCGTTCACAGTTCAATGTTTTAAAGATTCAGTGCCTTTGGCTTTAGGAAAGGCTTATAAAAATGGCAATTTCCGCTAAGTCCCCCTTTGGCAAAGGGGGATTTAGGGGGATTTTCATCGGGACAAAAGAAAAATCCCCCCAATCCCCCCTTTTTCAAAGTGGGGGTGCGGTATAGCTCACGCTTTACGGTTTAAAGACTCAGTGCCTTAGTGCCTCAGTGTCTTTAAACACACAAAAAGTTATTTTGAGCAGGGGAACCCGGCAAGACTAAATTCAAAAATCATATCGAGGCCGTTTAATGTCTAAATTCAGCGATGCCAATACGGAAATACAGAGTCTTGGCGAGGCCAAGGTGACCTCGCCGATTATCAGCGAAGTCGACGGCTCCAGCCCAAAAATTTTTAAAGCCGACAAGGATCGTATCCTGATTGATGTCAATGCCGCCGATATTAACAAAATTTTCAATGAGGGCCATACGCCCCCGTCCTTTGAACTGGCCGGCCCCCGGAAAAAAATCTTTTTTGATCCCAGCAAACTAAAGTGCGCGATGGTCACCTGCGGCGGTTTATGCCCGGGACTTAACAACGTGATCCGCGCGGTGGTGCTTGAGCTCTATTACCGCTACCGGGTTCGGCATATATACGGCATCAGATACGGCCTGCAAGGGTTTATCCCGGAATATATGCACGATCTCGTTGAGCTCAGTCCGGACACGGTGGTTCACATCCATGAAATGGGGGGCTCGATCCTGGGCTCATCCCGGGGACCGCAGGATATTGAGGCGGTGGTCGACTGCCTGGAGCGTTTGAACATCGGTGTTTTGTTTATGGTCGGCGGCGACGGCACCCTGAAGGCCGCCACCGGCATCGTGGAGGAGATCAACCGGCGCGGGGCCAAAATCGGGGTGATCGGCATTCCCAAAACCATTGACAATGACATTCATATGGTTTCAAAGTCTTTCGGGTTTGATACGGCCGTGGATATCGCCACCGAGGCCATCAAGGGCGCCCATAAAGAGGCCGAGGGCTACCCCAACGGCATTGGGCTAATCAAGCTGATGGGGCGGCATTCCGGCTTTATTGCGGCCACCGCCGCGCTTGCCCAGCAGGATGTCAATTTTGTTTTGATCCCGGAGATCGATTTTGAACTCGAAGGGGAAAACGGGCTTTTGACCAAGCTTGAAAAACGTCTCAAGTCGCGGAAGCATGCAGTGATCCTGGTGGCCGAAGGCGCGGGCCAGTCTTTCTTCGAGCAGGCCCAAAAGCAGTATGACCCCTCGGGCAACATCAAACTCTCTGATATTGGACTCTATCTTAAGGAGCGGATTCAGGAGTATTTTAAAGACCGGAACATGGAGATATCGCTTAAATATATTGACCCCAGCTACATGGTCCGCAGCCTGCCGGCCAATGCCAATGACCATGTGTATTGCAGTTTCCTGGGCCGCGATGCGGTGCATGCCGGCATGGCCGGAAAAACCAATATGATTATCGGCTTCTGGAACAACTTTTTCGTCCATGTGCCCATGCCGCTGACTGCCGGCGAGCGCAAAAACGTCGATCCGCACGGCAAAATCTGGCAGACCGTGCTGGAATCCACCGGGCAGGGGGCGTTGGTGAATGATTAAAAATCTATTTCCACAAACCGATTCCCCCTCACTTTCAGCAGATATAGCTCCTTAATGGCCTCCCCTTTGTCATCAAACCGGGTTTTTCCGGTAATGCCGTCATAGGGCGGCATTACCGAAAGCTGCTCCTTGATATAGCTTCTGCCGAAATACGGGGATCGATTGAGCAGGTCCATTAGCATCATGGCCGTATCAAAACTGATGGCCTCAATAAAATCAGGCGATTCGCCGTAAACCCGTTTAAATTCAGCGACAAAGCGCCTCACCGGCTCTGATCGGCTCCCCGCATAAAAACCGGAGGGGCAGATAGCGCCCCGAACATGCTGGTGCGCCATACGAATGAGCCGATCCGAATGCCACAGGTTGGTCCCTAACAGATACACATCGTTCACATCGTAATAAG